>JANYBX010000249.1 GCA_025360615.1 Opitutia bacterium | reverse complement strand
ATGATGAAAAACTGGCTGCCATTCGTGTTCGGCCCGGCGTTGGCCATCGCGAGCATCCCGCGGCGATAACCGCGCTTGTAGAGCGCCGAGCCGGGCTGGATCTCGTCGGGAAAAGTGCCGCCCCAAGCGCTCTCGCCACCGGTGCCGTCGCCCGCCGGATCCCCGCCCTGGATCATGAAACCCTTCACGATGCGGTGAAACGTCACCCCGTCGTAGTAGCCGTGCTCGGCAAGCAGACGGAAGTTCTCCACCGCTTTCGGCGACTCCTTCCCCAGCAGTTCCACCTCGATGATTCCCTTCTCCGTTTCGATGACGGCATGAAGTCCGCCCGAGCTCTTCGCGCCGGTGGGAACTTTCGGATTGGCGGAGGCTCGACAGCCGGTCAGCGCCGCCAAACCCAGCGCGAAGATCGCGACCACGCGAAGCGGCGTTGCGCGGAGAACATGCAGGAAGCAGCGGCGGCGATTGGTCATGGCTCACTTGTTGGTAAGCTTTTTTATGAGTCAAGGGCCGCGCGACCCGCCCTCGGCCGCAACGGCCAGACTACCCTGATTTCCCATTCCCCTTCGTCGCGCCCATTCCTCTTATTTCACCGATTCTCAGGGGGAGCGTCACCTAATAGATGACACTTGGGTCGGTGACGGTTGGTCATTTTTGCCCTGCAAGATGGATGGGCGACCGTGCCCGTGCCGTCCTCCTGCTCGCCATTCACCCCGCCTTCCGCGCCACCGCCAGCAACGAACTCCCCCACGATAGTCGCCCGAAAACTGCCAGCCATCCGCGCTCCAGCGTCATCGCGCCATTGAACGCCGCCTCGACCGGCGCGGGATAAAGCTGCACGTCGCTCCCGCCCACCGGAGCCGGCAGCAGTTTGCGCCGCGCCACTACCAGCGGCAGTGGCAACGCGTTCCAGTGCGTCGCGCGCACCGCGGCAAATCCCGCCGCCTGCAACTTCACGATCAACTCGCCCCGGCCATAGCGGCGCTTCGCGTGCGTCGCCTCGTCATGATAGGACCAGAGCCACCGATACGCCGGCACGTTGATCACCACGATCCCGCCCGGCCGCAGCACGCGGAAAAATTCCCGCAACGCCGCCGCGTCATCCTCGACGTGGTAAATTACGTCCGCCGATACCACCGCGTCAAAAAAACCGTCCGCCCACGGCAACGCCGTCACCGAGCCCTCGCGAATCTCCGCGCCCGTCGCGCGCTCCCGCGCCCGTGCGCACGCGAGCGGTTCCACGTCCACCCCCGCCCAGCTCCAGCCCGTCCGCGCCGGTGCGAGCCGGCGGATCAGACCGCCGGTGCCGCAGCCCGCGTCCAAAATTTTCTTCACCCCATCCGCGCCCAAGCCCTGATCCAACGCCCGCGCCACGTGCCCGTGCAACGCCCGGTAATACCACATCGCGTCCTCCACCTCGGCCATCTTGCGGTATTCGTCGGCGTTCATCTGCTCGCCAGCGAAACGGCGGCGGAATGTTTTGCCAAGGCAAACGCCGCGCCCTTCGCTCTCCGCCCACGTTCATGCGACCCGCCCCCCGCACGCCTCCCGCCGGCGGCGCCTTCAACCGGCGCGTCACCCGCTACACGGGGCTTTTTTTCGACGACTTCGCGACTGACTCCGCCTGGCTCCGCGCCACCGCGACCATCCTTCTCCCACCGCTCGACGGTATCCGCACCCTCGTGCTGCGCGGCGAATTTCGCCCACACCCCGCCGCCGGCTCACTCGAGACGGGCGCACCTTCCCTCACCGTCGCGCTCGACGGCCGCTCCGTCGCCACTCTCGCCAGCCTGCGCCCCGGCCCGTGGGAAATCGCCCTGCCGCTGCCCGCCGTCGCGCCCGTCGATGGCTTCACGCTCACGCTTAAGCTCGGCGGCACGGCATTGACCAACACGCTCGCCTGGCTCGGCCGCATCACCGGCCTCGGCCCGCTCCAACGTTTCCGCGCGCAGCACAAAAACCGTTCGCTTCGCCTCACCACGCTCGCCACCGCCACCGGTGCGACCGGCGACCCCGGTGAACTCATCTACGATTTCTCCCACCGCCACGCGCCCTTCCGCGCCGAGTTCGCACGCCGCCACACGCACCTCGGCCTGAACGTCGTCGGCTTCTTCACCGCCGATCTCGGCCTCGGCGAATCCGCCCGCTGCATGGCCCGCGCCGCCCTCGCCGCCGGCATCCCCACCGCGCTCGTGCCGCTCAAGCTCAACTGCAAAAACCGCCTCGGCGACCAGACCTACGCCGCGCAACTCACCGACGCGAATCCGCACAAAGTTAACGTCATCCACCTCGACCCGCCCGCCTCGCAGGACATCGACCACCACCACGGCCCCGCCTTCCGCGCCGGCAAATACAACATCGCCTACTTCGCGTGGGAACTCCCCGAGTTTCCCGACGACTGGCTCCCGAGTTTCGATTTCTACGATGAAGTCTGGTGCCCCAGCAATTTCACCCGCGACGCCATCGCGGCCAAGTGCCCGCTGCCCGTCCTCACCTTTCCCCACGCCATCGGCTTCGCC
>JANYBX010000242.1 GCA_025360615.1 Opitutia bacterium | reverse complement strand
GAAGGCATTGAATCAGGTGGCCAGAGAGACCTATCCCACCAACTACACGCAGGGTATCACTGTCACGGTCGCCGGTATCGCGGGTTCCCGCACGGTCACCTACGCTCCCTGATTTCGCCAGTTGATCGTCCTTTCAAGCCGCCCGCAGATCTGCGGGCGGCTTTTTTGTTTTTAGGATGGCGCGGATATCGTCCGCGATTCTATATCCCGCGAAAGCCGCTTCACCTAGCATGGGTCCAAAATGAATATTCCTTTTTCCGGTGTGCCGTGGATGGGCCTCCGTTTTTGGCTGCTGGTTGTGAGTGCGATGGTCGCGTTCGCACTCAGTTTTGTTTTTATCCCCGATGCGCTCGCGTTGGTTTTTGTGACCTACGCTGGCTACTGGCTGGTGTTGGCGGCGTTCCTTATTTTTCTGCATGCGCTGTGGCGGACGTTCGGCGATCAGCTCAGAAGCTGGTCTTGGCGGGGGATTGACTGGACGACGGTGGCGGTCCTGGGCGGCGGGGCGACGGTGCTCCTCGTGCATGAGAGCTTGGGCTTCAAGATCGTGATGGATGAAATCATGCTGCTGGGGACTTCGATGAGCATGCATTTCGATCGCACGTCGGTGACGCCCTACCGTGGCCACGACATTCAGGGCACGTTTGTCCTGCTCAGTGGAATGCTGGACAAGCGCCCACTTTTTTTCCCGTTCCTTGAGTCGTTGCTCCACGATTTTACCGGCTACCGTCCGGGGAATGCTTTCGTGCTGAACGTGGGGCTGACCTTTTTGTTTTTGTGGATGGTAAATGTCGCCGGGCGCCTGTTCGCGGGCCGGGTGGCCGGCTGGCTGGGAGTGGTGCTGTTTGTCGGTCTTCCGCTGTTTGCCCAGAACGCCACTGGTGGCGGCTTCGAGTTGCTTAATCTCGTGATGATTCTCGCCACGATGCTGCTCGGCGTGCGGTTTGCCGCGCGGCGGGACGAACCGACGCTGACCGCATTTTGTTTTTCCGGACTCCTATTGGCGCAGGTGCGCTATGAATCGGTAATTTATCTGCTGCCTGTGGCGCTCTTGGTGGGTTGGGTGTGGTGGCAGGAGCGTCGCGCAGTGCTTTCGTGGCCCGTGGTGCTCGCGCCGCTCCTGATCGTGCATTATCCGCTGCACCAGCGCATTTTTGAAATCCGGTCCAGCTCCTGGCAACTTTTCAGCCAACCGGGCTATACGAAACCTTTCTCCCTCGGCTACATTCCCGACAACCTCTCCCACGCGCTCGCCTTCTTTTTTGACGTGCCCACCAATCAGCCCAACTCGCAGTTGCTTTCCGCGCTCGGGGTGATTGCGACGCCGTTTGTTCTCCTACTGCTGGTGAAACGCCTTCGGGGTTTGGCGCACGAATCGCCCATCATGGTAGCCACCACTTTTTTTGCCGTGGGATTTGTTGCGCAGTTTGGACTTATGATGTGCTACTTTTGGGGTCAGTTCGACGATCCCATTATTCGTCGCCTCAGCCTGCCTACTCATCTCGGCATGGTCTTGGCGGTCCTTGCGGTGCTTCCGCAATTCGGGGCGGCGGCGAGTCGCGTGTTACTGGCGGTCGCGACGCTGGCGGTATTCGCGCAGGGGATTCCATCGATGGCTGCTCACGCCTACAGTCAGGAATACCTGCCCGGCCGGGAAGTCGCCTGGCGGCGTGCGTTTATCGCGGAGCAGCCGAGGCGCGACTATCTCGTGATCGACAACGATTCCATCCTGTGGATCACGCACCAAGTCTCATCCACTCCGATCGATCAGGCGCGGAAGCGGCGCGAGGCGATCATCTTCAATCTCCGCAACCGCACCTTTTCCGACATCTACGTCTTTCAGCGTTTGAATATCGATCCTGAGACCGGCCGGATGACGCTCCGCGAAGGCGACGATCTGGGCCCTGATTTTGTGCTCGAACCGGTTCGCGAGGAACGCATGCGGGGGCTCACGCTCACGCGCCTGAGCCGGCTAAAGGCCGTTCGCGACGGCCCCAAGACTATCTCCGGGACGGATCCCGCGACTCACGCCGTGCCGAAAGACCGGGCGAGCATCGAGCGCATGCGGCATGATTACATCGATAACTTTATCAAGCAGCTTCCCTAGGCAGGCACTGCCCGCCGGGAGTCGGCACTGTCTGCGAAGCAACCGAGCGATCTGATGCGTTCCCTTTTTCAGTTGTTGCGCGATTCACCGCAGCGCCCGCAGCTGGTGCTGGTAGCCCTCGTTTCGATCCTGGCTGCGACCCTCGGCTTTATCACTTTCACCCCCGCGCAGGTGAAGCCGTGGATCGTGACCGGGGCGTATTATTATATCTTCGCCGTTTTCGCGCTCTTCTCGTTCCACGCTTGGAAACTCTTGCGCTCGCGCCGCGCCGTCTGGCTCGGGTGGTTGCGACGCCCGGGCTGGGCCGGCGCCGCCCTGCTGGCAGCCACCGCGTTCACCCTCTGGGCAGACCCATTTGAGCACAAGGTTCTCTTCGATGAATTTGTCCTGCAGGCGACCGCACAGCACTTTCATGACACGAAGGAGTTTGGCGCGGTGGTCCGCGCGTATGATATCGCGGGCACGTGGCTGGCGATCGACTCCTTCATGGACAAGCGACCGTACTTTTTCGTGTTCCTCGTCTCGTTGTTGCACGACCTCACGGGCTTTCGACTGGCGAACATCTTTATCGTGAACGTCGCACTCACGCCGTTTTTTTTCGCCCTGGCGTATTGGCTAGGCCGCGAGCTGACGAGCCGGGGGCCGGCCCTGTTCGCCGTCGGTCTCCTTGCGACGCTGCCGCTCCTCGCGCAAAACGCCACCGGGGCCGGCATGGAGCTTCACAACCTCGCGATGATCGCCCTCGTGTGCGTCCTCGCCACGCTGTATCTGCGCGCCCCTGACGAAGACCGGCTCACGGCGCTTGTGCTTGGAACCGTGCTGCTCGCGCAGAGCCGTTATGAGTCGGTGGTTTTTGTTCTCCCGGCAGCGTTTGTCGTGGTGGCGGGTTGGCATCGCGTCGGACGGGTGCTCCTGCCTTGGCCGGTGTTGGTCGCGCCGCTGCTCCTTGTGCCATACGCGTGGCACAATCGCGTGCTTTCCGCCTCGCCCGTGCTCTGGCAACTAAAGTCCGGCCAGACTTCGCGCTTCGGTCTCGGCTATCTCCGCGAAAATCTGGAGGGCGCTTGGGCGTTTTTTTTCAACCGCACGCCGGCGCTCGCCAACTCCTTTTATCTCTCCCTGCTGGGCTGGCTTGGGCTGGTCTGGGCGGTGTGGAGTCTGTGGCGCTGGTGGCGTCGCTCGGTCGTGCCGGCGAATCCCTCCGCGCTCGTGCTGGCGGCCTACGGGGCCATGATCGCGGGCAACCTAGGCTTGCTCATGTTCTACTATTGGAGCCGCCTCGATGAGGTCATCGCGTCCCGGTTTGCGCTGCCCATGTGTTTTCTGTTCGCGCTGCTGGCCGCGCTGTTGCTGGAGGGCTTTGGGAAGTGGCGGGCGCTCGCGCTCCAGCTCGCCGGGTTGGGCCTCGTCGTCTGGTTGTTTGTCGGCGCATTGCCGGCCATCGCCTATCGGGCCTACACCGATGACAACCTCGTGATGCACGAGGTGAATTGGCAGCATGATGTCCTCGTCCGACGGCCGGGTTCGGTGCTATTTCTCGCCAACTCGTCCACCATTCCATTCGTGCTTTGGCGCATCCCGACGATCTTGATCAGCGTCGGCGCTATGCGCGGTCGCCAGATCGCCTACCACATGCGCGAAGGCACTTTCAAAGAAGTGATCGTCGCGCAGGCCCTGCGACCGACGACGACGGAAGGTGACCGTGGGGTTGATCCGGATGACTTGTTGCCGGCGAGCTTTCACCTGGAATCCATCGTGGAGAAGCGATTCGGAGGTCGATGGGTGCGCCTCAGTCGCATCGTCTCGATTGATGAGGCTTCCGCGGAGAAGCCGGCCATCGTCGGCACGCCATGAATCGGCCGATGGCACCATCGGGATACCGTTTGAATGATTTGAAACATGATCGCTGAACCTGCTCTTGGCTCTGCGCCCGTGCGTGGGGCCCCGCGCCGACTCTGGATGTGGCTTGTGGTGCTTCCACTGTGCTATTGGGGTGCATTGGTCGCGCACCCGGGCTGGTTTTTGTATATTGGCATCCGGCATTACGGAGTGTGGTTCATTGATCCGTTTGCGCTTTTGGCCTCCAACGACGCGCTGGCGCGTGGGCTCGATGTTTACGCTCCCAACCCACTCGATTATTTTGGCCGGGCGCACTTGTATTCCCACTGGTGGTTTATTCTCGGGCGGCTAGGGCTGACACGCGCGGACAATTTCTGGGTTGGTCTGACACTCGGGCTCACGTTTTTTGCGGCGGCAGTGGCGTGGCTGCGTCCGCGCACGCCGGGTGAGCTGCTTTGGTATTTGGCGGTTCTCGTCGCCTCGCCGGTGCTGTTGGCCGTAGAACGCGCTAACGCCGATCTGGTGATTTTTATTTTGCTGACGCCGGTTGTGCCTTGCCTGCTCTCATCCCGCGCTGGCTGGCAATGGGTAGCCGTCCTTTTAATCATGTTCGCGGCCGGGCTGAAATTTTATCCGGCGGTGGCGGGTTTGGTGCTCTTGGCACCGGCCGAGCGACGGATGGGGCGCTGGCGTGTCGTGGGCGGTGCACTCGGGCTCGCATTGGTCGCAGTCAACGTGGCGCCCGGGTTTCACCGGGTGCTTGCGCTGATGCCGCCGACCGAAGGGCTGATGACTTTTGGAGCGATCAATCTTTTTACGCCGTTTGAGATCGGCAGATTGGCCCCGTGGCTCAGCATCGGTCTCGCCACGCTGGCGGTGGTGATTTGGTGGCGGGCGAATATTTTTTGCGGTTGGGATATACCTCGGATGGCGCTCAGCCTTTGGCTGCATTTTGTTTTGGGTGCGGTGTTGCTTTGCGGCTGCTTTTTCTCCGCGCCGAGCTTCGCCTACCGTTGGATCTTCGCGCTGTGGCTCGCACCATGGCTTTGGTGGGCGGCCCGTGAGACGAGCGCCCCGCGAGCGGTGCGGCGGTTGACGGAGGTGACGATAGTGTTGTTGGGTGCGGCGCTGTGGCTTGACCCGATGACTGGCGCGATCCTCGCGAGTCAGATCGGCCGCGTGCCGGGCCAGACCCTCGTGCGCGCGGCCGATATCGTTTTCAGGGTAGAGCAGCCGATCACGTGGGCCTTGTTTATTTGTTTGCTGGGCTTTCTCACGCAATTTGTGCGCGACGGCCTGCGGCATGTTCGGGTCGGCGTCGCGCCAGACACGCACGCGGTCCAACGACATCCGGCCGGCCCCAGTGTGGCATCGGGCAGCCACTCCACCGGCATCCGGGGATGATCATTTTGCCGCGACGGCACGCTCGAGCAGCGCGCTCCACTCGGTGAGCGATCCGGCGGTGGCGGCTTTGATTTCTCCGGCAGTCAGCCGATAGACGAGGATGGAACCGCCGATGTTTTTCTCGGGCGCGCGGCCCCGGAGATAATAGCAGAGGCGCGCGAAGCGGAGGTCGTTGAAGCGTTTCCAGCCCTCATCCCAACGCTCTGCGGAGGCGTCGTTCAGCAGCGCGGCGCGGCGGGACGGATCGCGATGGTACTCCGCGAAGAACGGTTCCAGCGGACGCAGCGATTGGTATTCGCGTTCCAAATCAAGCGTCCAGGGTCCGCGCACTCGGGCGTAAACATGCGTGAGCACGCTCGCTCCGATGCAGTAAACCCCGGGCTCGAGCGCGACGTAGGACTGCGCCTGATGAAATCCGTTGACGACGATCAGCCGCGTCACGGGCAGCTGATAATAGTCGGGCTCGCCGGAGCCGGCGTAGGCGAGGTAGACCGGCTCGCCCGCACGGGGGTGGGCGTCGAGCCAGGATTTAAGCCCCGGCAAATCCTGGCCCCAGTCGAGCGAGCTGTCGGCAAGATGGCGCCAGCCGTTCTCCGATCCGCCGGCGAGCGTGTTAAAGTAAGCGAGGTAGTGCGGATAAATCAGCGCGGCGGACCACGCTTGCGATGTCACGAGCAGCGCCACGATCGCCACGGCCCAACCGCGCCGCGCCACGGCCCACGCGCCGAGCGCGCCCGTCGCGATGAAGAGCACCGGATAAATGGGCATGAG
>JANYBX010000240.1 GCA_025360615.1 Opitutia bacterium | reverse complement strand
CATCGCCTGGAGCATCTCGCGCTCGGGCGCGAACCAGAAGCCGTTGTAGACGAGCTCGGCGTATTTCGGGATGAAACCGTCGCGCAGATGCAGCACCTCGCGATCCATCGTGAGCGACTCCACCTGCCGGTGCGCCTGCATGAGGATCGTGCCACCGGGAGTTTCGTAGACGCCGCGGCTCTTCATGCCGACGAAACGATTCTCGACGAGGTCCACGCGGCCGATGCCGTGTTTGCCGCCAAGCTTGTTGAGCGCCTTCAACACGCCACCGGGGGTGAGCTGCTTGCCGTTCACGGCGACGGCGTTGCCCTTCACGAAATCGATTTCGACGTACTCCGCCTTGTCCGGAGCGTCCTCGGGAGCGACGGAGAGTTTGAACATCGCCTTGTTCGCCGCCGTCGTCGGGTCAAACCACGGGTCTTCAAGAATGCCCGCCTCGTAGGAAATATGGAGGAGATTGCGATCCATCGAATAGGGCTTCTTGAGTGAAGCCTCGACGGGAATTTTGTGCTTCGCGCAATAGGCGATCATCTCGGCGCGGCCGGGAAACTCGGCGCGATAGTTTTCCAATTTCCACGGCGCGATGATCTGGAGGTGCGGCGCGAGCGCCATGTAGGTCAGCTCGAAACGGCACTGGTCGTTGCCCTTGCCCGTGGCGCCGTGCGCGACGGTGTCGGCCTTTTCCTTCTTCGCGATGTCGACCTGCGCCTTGGCGATGAGCGGACGCGCGATCGAGGTGCCGAGGTAGTATTGGCCCTCGTAGATCGCGTTGGCGCGAATCATGGGGTAGATGAAGTCGCTCGCGAATTCCTCGACGAGATCGAGGGTGTAGTGCTTCGACGCGCCGGTCTTCAGCGCCTTCTGGTCGAGGCCTTTCAACTCCTCTTCCTGGCCGACATCCGCGGCGAACGTGACGATCTCAGCGTCGTAAGTTTCCTTGAGCCATTTGACGATGACGGACGTGTCGAGGCCGCCGGAGTATGCGAGGACGATTTTCATTTTTTGAAACGGGTTGAGAGTGAAATTTATTTCCGCACCGACTGCGCCAGCACAGCGAGGATCGACTTCTGCATGTGCAGGCGATTTTCGGCCTGGTCGAAAATGATCGAGCGCGGGTTATCGAGGACCGCTTGCTCGACTTCCTCGCCCGGATGCGCCGGCAGACAGTGCATGAAAAGCGCATCGGGTTTCGCCGCGGCGAACAGCTTCGACGTCACCGCATAGGGCGACATCTGGCGGATGCGCTCCGCCTTCTCCTCTTCCTTGCCCATGCTCACCCACACGTCGGTGTAGACGACATCCGCATCGCGCACCGCCTCGAAGGGATCGGTGGTGAACTGATAGGAATCCACCGGGAAGTTTTCCCGTTTCAACTGCGCCTTCAGCTCCGCTCCCGGAGCAAACTCGGCCGGACCGGCAAGCGCGATCTTCATGCCGAAGAGATTCGCGCCGAGAATCCAGGAGTTCGCCATATTGCACGCCGTGTCGCCGAGAAAGGCGATTTTCCGTCCGCGCAGCGACGCCACCAGGTCGCCGCCCGGCGCGGCCCAGCGCTCGGCCATCGTGAACGCATCGGTGTAAATCTGGCAGGGGTGGAGAAAATCCGTCAGCGCGTTGATCACCGGCACCGTGCCGGCCGCCGCGAGCCGCTCCACTTCACCGTGGTCGAACGTCCGCACGATCAGCCCGTGCACGAAGCGCGAGAGCACCTTCGCGGTATCCTCCACCGATTCGCCGCGGCCGAGCTGGATGTCGTTTTTATTCAGGAACAGCGGATTGCCACCCAGCTCGTGGATGCCGACTTCGAACGACACGCGGGTGCGCGTGCTCGACTTGGAAAAGATCGTCGCCCACGTCTGCCCGGCGAGCACCGCCGAGGTGTGCCGGCCGCGCTTGGCCTTCAACTCGCGGGCAAGCGCGAAGACTTCGCCGAGTTCATGGGGCTTGAAGTCCGTCTCCTTGAGGAAGTGTTTCATCGCTGAAAAGAAAAACCTATGGCGGCAAATCCCCGCCGCACGAGGGAAAAGTTGCCCGTCACGCTTTCGCTACCAGCACGTCGCGAAAAATCTCCACGGAGCGCGCCAGATCGGCGGCGGTGGTGTTCAACGGAGGGAGCAGCCGGATGACGTTGCCACCCGACGGTGTCGCGAGCAGGCCGCGCTCGCGGAAGGCGGCGACATACGGCGCGACGTCCGTCGTGAGTTGCACCCCCACGAGAAAACCGCGTCCGCGCACGGCGGCGACCTGCGCCGGAAAATCTTTCGCGAGCTGCCCGAGCGCACCCATCCACGGGCCGCTCGCTTTCGTGACGTGGGCGAGCAGTTGCTCTTGCTCGATGACATCGAGCACCGCGAGTCCCGCCGCGCAGGCCAGCGGCGTGCCGCCGAACGTGGTGCCGTGCGAACCCGGCTGAAACAGCTCAGCCGAGCCCTCGCCGACCCAGATCGCGCCGATCGGGAAACCGCCGCCCAAGCCCTTCGCCATCGCGATGGCATCAGCCCGCACGCCGGTGTGCTCGAACGCGTAGAATTTTCCCGTGCGGCCGAGGCCGCACTGCACTTCGTCGAGCAGGAGGAGCAGGTTGTGCCGGTCGCACAGCTGGCGCAGGCCGAGCAAAAATTCCGGGGTGCAGGGATTCACGCCACTCTCCCCCTGGATGCTTTCGACAAAGATCGCCGCTGTCGCGTTGTCGATCAGGTCGGCGAAGCTTTGCAGGTTGTTGAGTTCCCCAAAGGAGAAGCCGGGCACGAGCGGGCGAAAGCCTTTCTGGATTTTCTCCTGCGGAGTCGCGCTCATGCCGCCGAACATGCGCCCGTGAAACGCGTTTTTCGCGCAGATGATTTTGTAGCATTTCGCTTCCTCGCCGCCGGCTTTTTTCACGCCGTGCAGGCGCGCGAGCTTGATCAGCGCTTCATCCGCCTCGGCGCCGCTGTTGCAGAAAAACACCCGGCCCGGGCCGGCGTAGCCGACCAGCCGACGCGCCAGCTCGGCTTGGTTGGGATGGCGGAAAAGATTACTCGTATGGATGAGCTCGCCGGCCTGCCGCTGGATGGCGGCGACCCAGTGCGGGTGGCAGTGCCCGAGCGCGCTGACTGCGATGCCCGAGGTGAAATCGAGATAGCAATTGCCCGCGTCGTCCCAGACCTGCGTGCCTTGCCCACGCACGAGCGTGATCGCGGCGCGCGCGTAATTTTTCATCACGTGCGCGTCGTAGAGATCGGCGGTGCTGGTGCGGACGATGGAAGGAGTGCTCATGATGGATCGCAGATTTCGGAATGTGCTCTGGCTGGCAGTAGGCAAGAAATCCGCGACCCGCAGCCAGCACGCTGCGATTCAAATCATCCGTGCACAATTTCAGTGCCGGTGCCCTTGTCCGTGAAAATTTCGAGCAGCAGCGAATGTGGCAGCCGGCCGTCGATGAAGTGGACGCGCTGCACGCCTTCTTCCAAGGCTCGCACGGCGCTGCCGACTTTCGGCCTCATGCCTTTGTCGATCACGCCTTTTTCCTTCAGGCCGTTTACCTGGCTGATTTTCAGCGTCGAGATCAACGACGCGGGGTCAGGCGGCGCGGATAGCAATCCCGGGACGTCGCTCATGTAAACGAGCCGCCGCGCCCGCAGCGCGCTCGCGACGCGCCCGGCGACGAGGTCGGCGTTCACGTTGTAGGGTTTGCCGTCGTAGCCTTCGGCGACGGGCGAAATCACCGGGATAAAACCTTCGGCGATTTCCTTTTTGATGAGCTTCACTTTCACCTCGGTGACTTCGCCGACGTAGCCGAGATCGACGGTGTTACCGTCGTCGTCGGTGGTGAGTTTTTGGCAGACAAGCACGCTGTCGCCGGGCAGGCCCTTGGGTTTCCCCTTTGCGGTGACGATGGCGTCGCACACATCCTTGTTCACGATTTCATCGAGCGTCTTTTTGACGATCGCGATGGTGGCCTCGTCGGTCACGCGGAGGCCGTTGATGAAATTTGCCTTCAGGCCGGAGGTCTCCATCGCCCTCGTGATCGCCTTGCCGCCGCCATGGACGACGACGACGTTGATGCCGACGGCGGCGAGAAACGCGATGTCGTAGGCGACGCGCGCGCGGGTGACCGGGTCGGGATCATCCATGAAACTCCCGCCGTATTTGACGACGAAAGTGGAGCCGCGAAAATCCTGGATGTAAGGCAGCGCTTCGAGGAGCACCTTCGCCTTGGCGGTAATTTCTGCAACGTTCATGCGGTCAAAGGCCGCGGCCGGCGGCCGCGGGGAGCGAGAAGAAACTAAAAGCAGCGTTCACGTTTTTCGGATGAGGGAAATTTTGTAGCGCATCCGCGGGCCGCATTTCCATCACATTCTCACGGAGCGAACCGTTTTTCGCGGGGCCGGTTCGGGATAAATTCGGCTTCACTCCGCCGCGCCGCGCGCCCACTTCTTTTTCGTGGCCAGCACCAATCTGATTTTCACCGACCGCGCCGCCCACCGGGCGTGGCTCGCGAGCCAGGCAAAACTGCCCGCAGGTTTCCGCGTGGGCACCGCGCGTTTCGAGTTCCTGCCGCGCGAGGCGCCGAAACCGGCGAAGATGACGCTGACGTTGATCGCGCTCGACCGGCCCACGGAGGACTTCGCGGCGATGTTCACGCGCAACGCCCTGCCCGGCGCGCCCATCATCATTGGCCGGCAGCGGCTCGGGGAACAATCCCTCGGCGCGATCATCGTGAACAATAAAATCTCCAACGTCTGCGCGCCGGGCGGCGTCGAGGCATCGGAGAAAATCTGCGGCGAGACGGCGCGGTTGCTGGGCCTGGACGCCGCGCAGGTGTTGCCGAGTTCGACGGGCGTGATCGGCTGGACGTTACCGGTGGAGTCCATCATCGGCGCGTTGCCGCAGGCGGTCGGGGCGTTGGCCGGCGGCTCGATCATGCCGGCGGCGGAGGGCATCGTGACGACGGATCTTTATCCGAAGGTGCGGCGCGCCGACGTGGGTGGCGGCAGCATCGTGGGCATCGCAAAAGGCGCGGGCATGATCGAGCCGAACATGGCGACGATGCTCGTTTATATCCTCACCGATCTGGCGGTGCCGCGGGCGGGATTGCGCGCGGCGCTGACGAGAGCAGTCGAGACAAGTTTCAACACGATCAGCATCGACAGCGACACGAGCACGTCGGACACGGTGGCGCTGCTCTCCTCGAGCCGCGTGGCGTGTGACGATCTCGTGGCATTCGAGCGCGCGCTCACCCAAGTGTGCCGCGATCTCGCGGAAGATGTGGTGCGCAACGGCGAGGGCGTCCGCCACGTGATCCGCGTGGCCGTGCGCGAGGCGGCGACGCCGGAATTCGCGCGGGCGCTGGGCAAGGCGATCGTCAACGCGCCGCTGTTCAAGTGCGCCGTGGCCGGCAACGATCCAAATGTCGGGCGGCTCGTGCAGGCCATCGGCAAATACGTGGGCGCGCACGCACCGGGGACGGATTTGTCGCGGCTGCATTTGAAGCTGGGCGGCGTGGAGATTTTCTCAAACGGCGTGTTTCAGCTCAACCCCGGGAAGGAGACGGCGCTGGTCGCGCACCTGAAGAGCGCGGAGCTCTACGCGAGTGCGCCGCCGGTGGCAGGCGTGTTCACGGCGGCGGTGGATTTTCCGCCGCACGAGCGCTGCGTGGAGATCGAGGTTTCCCTCGGCAACGGCCCGGCGGCCGTGACGGTGTTTGGCGGCGATCTCACGCACGAATACGTGAGCGAAAACGCCGACTACCGGAGTTGATTTTCCCGATGAAAATCTGCCGGGTGCTTCTCGCCTGTCTTTGCCCCGGCCCCATGGTCGCGATGGCGCAACTCCCCCCGGATGCGGCGGCGGTGAAGCGGATGTTCGATCCGTGGAAAGCCCCGGTGCCACCACGGCATCTTCTCGCCAACATCCACTACGTGGGCGCGATTGGCGTGAGTTCCTACCTCATCACGACGACGGCGGGGCATATCCTGATCGACACGGGTTTCGAGGAGACCGTGCCGCTGATCCAAAAGAGCGTCCAGCAACTGGGGTTCAAACTGGCGGATATTAAAATTATTTTGAGCAGCCACGCGCACATCGACCATGTGGGCGGGCACGCGCAGATGAAGCGGCTCACGGGCGCGCTCGTCTATGCGAGCGCGGACGATGCGAAGACGTTGGAGTCGGGCGGCGCGGACGACTTTATCCCGCTTCCGCGGGAGACGATTCTCTACCCACCGGTGAAGGTGGATCACATCGTGCACGACGGCGAGCGCGTGTCCCTCGGCGGAGTCACGCTCACGGCGAACCTCACCCCGGGGCACACCAAGGGTGCGACGATGTGGAC
>JANYBX010000198.1 GCA_025360615.1 Opitutia bacterium | reverse complement strand
ACAGCGCCACATCAAACGGCATTACGTGCCGCGCCCAGTAGAACATCGTGTTCGCCGCCGCCATCGCCGCCGCCGCCCACAGCGCCTCGCGTTCATCCGCGCCCGCCCGCCGCGCGATTCGCCAGATCAAAAAAATATTCGCGAGTGAAAACAGGCTCACGCAGAACGCCGGCACGAGATAGCTTCCGCCCGTGTGCCGCTGCACCCAGGCGGGCGCGAGCATCAGAACCTTGAACCCGAGATGATCGGCCCCACCAGCGACCTCCAAAAATCCCGCCTTCAGGCCTTCGCCGGCTTCCCATTTTTTCCAAGCCTCCTCGGCCGTGCAATAACGCCCTTCATCCGCCCAAAAAAACTGCCCGCCCCGCAGCACGATCACCACGCGCAGCACCAGCGCCACGGCAAGGATCGCCCAGAGTCCGCAGCGAATCCCGCGCCTGTTCATGTCGCCAGCGCAGCCTTCAACGCGTCCGCCACGCGCACCTGATCCGCCTCCGCCATGTCGTGAAACAGCGGCAAAATCACCACCTCGTCCTGCGCTCGCTCACTCTCGACCAGCGTGCTTCCCGCCCGCCACGGCGCCTTCGCATACGCCGGCTCGCGATGCGAACACATCACGCCGCGTCGCGTGGAAATGCCCGCGTCGAGCAGCGCCTGCATCACCCCGCGCTGCTTCGCGCCCGCGGGCAACCGCACGCCAAAGCTCTGCCAATTCGTCCGCGCCCACGCCGGCTCCGTCGGCAACCCAAGCCCCGCGATGCCCGTGAGCAGCTCCCGATAACGCGCCGCCTGCTCGCGTCGCCGCGCGATCATCGCCGGCAACCGCTTCAGTTGCTCGCGCCCCATCGCCGCCTGCACATCCGTCAGTCGATAATTAAAACCCACCTCCACGTAGTCCTCAAAAACTACCTGCTTCGACCCGTGCCGCACCGTGTCCGGCACGCTCATCCCATGCTGACGCCACAGCCGAAATTTCTGATCCCACGCCGCGTTTGCCGTCGTGATCATTCCACCGTCGCCCGTCGAGACGAGCTTCCGCGGATGAAACGAAAAACACGCCACGTCGCCATGCGGCCGCCCGATTTTCTCCCAGCGTCCGTCCCATAAAATCTCACTGCCGATCGCGCACGCCGCGTCCTCCACCACCGGCAGCCCGCGCGGACGCGCAAACTCCAAGATCGCCCGCAGGTCGCACGGCATGCCCACTTGATGCACCGCGAGAATCGCCTTCGTGCGCGGTGACACCGCCCCGCCAAGCAGCGCCGGGTCGAGGTTGTAACCCGGCGCCTCGATATCGACGAACACCGGCACCGCCCCGCAGTGGCGAATCACATTCGCCGTCGCGATGAACGAGTGGCTCACCGTGATCACCTCATCGCCCGGCCCAACGCCCACCGCGAGCAACGCGAGATGCAGCCCCGTGGTGCAGTTCGAAACCGCGCACGCGTGCGGCGCTCCGACCACCGCCGCAAACTCGCGCTCAAACGCCGCAACCTCCGGCCCCTGCGTCACCCACCCCGACAAAATCGCCCGCGAAGCCGCGTCCGCCTCTGCCTGCCCCATCCAAGGTTTCGCAATCGGGATCATAAGAAGGTAGGGCGGGTTATCCCTAACCCGCCGGTTGAGCGTGGCGCTCCCAGTCGGCTGAGCCGCAGCGGCGCGTTAGGGATAACGCGCCCTACCCGCGCTCCCGCGCGACCCTGCCACAAAATTTGTTTGGTCACACCGTGCATCACGCCTCCCAATTCTTCAGCTTGATCTGCCCGAGTGCCGCCGGGTTCTCCCGATACAGTTTCCTAAAATACTCCAGCGTGTGCCCGATCCCCTCGCGCAACGAGACCCTCGGCTTAAAATCAATCGTCCGCTTCAGCTTCGAGGTATCGACCCAGAGCTTCGGCACATCCGCTGGCCGCGGCTCCTCAAAAATGGTCTGCAAATCCGGCCGCCCCGCCGCCTCCATCACCGTGCGCGCCAGCACGTCAATCCGCAGTTCCTCGCCGTAGCCGAGGTTCACCACGTCGCCGACGAGCGCGTCGCAACCCGCGATTTTCACGAGCGTCTCCGCGCAATCCTTCACGTAGAGAAAATCGCGCGTGTGCCCGCCGTCGCCGAAAATCACCGGCGGTTGCCCCGCGAGCGCCCGCAGCAGAAACCGCGGGATCACCTCGCCTGAGTCGCCCTCGAAGTGCGAGCGCGGCCCGTAGTTGTTGAACGGCCGCACGCACACCACCGGCAACTGCCAGCACTCGAAATACGAGCGCGCGTAGTGCTCGCCCGCGAGCTTGCTGCTCCCGTAAACCGTCAGCGGCCACGGCGTGCAATTCTCCGTAATCGGAAATTCCTTCGCCCGCCCGTAAATCTCCGACGTGGAAACATAAACGAACCGCTTCACCTTCGCCGTCCGCGCCGCCTCCAGCACGTTCAGCGAACCGAGCGCGTTCACCTGGTGATTCTCCACCGGACTGTGCAACGAGTGCCGCACGCCCAGACACGCGAGATGGTAAACCGTCTCCACCCCAGCCATCGCCCGCGCGCACGTCGCCGCATCGACGATGTCACCCTCGATCATCTCCAGCCCTTCCGCGCCGGCAAACTGCAGGTTCTCGCGCTTCCCGTTCCGAAAATTATCCAGCACCACCACCCGCGCCCCGAGCGCCACGAGATGCTCACACAAATGCGAGCCGATGAAACCTGCGCCACCGGTCACCAGAATCTTTCCGTTCCCAGTCGAGCTCATGCGTTGAAAAAGGTTCTCACCTGTTCCGCCACGAAACTGATCTGCTCATCCGTCAGCTCCGCATACATCGGCAGGCTCAGGCACTCCCGCGCCGCCGCCTCGGCCACCGGCAGGTCGCCCGCCTTGTAGCCGAGCGACGCGTAGCACTTCTGCAGATGCAAGGGCACCGGGTAGTGCAGCGCCGTGCCCACGCCGTTCTTTTCGAGATGCGCCTTCAACTCGTCGCGCTGCGGATGGCGCACGACGAACAAATGCCACGCGCTCTCGCTGTCCGGCAGCTTCGTCTGGAGCTTCAGCGGCGTCTCACGCAACAGCTCCCCATACCAGTGGGCAATCCGCCGCCGCTCCGCCGTCCACTCCACGAGTCGTTTC
>JANYBX010000092.1 GCA_025360615.1 Opitutia bacterium | reverse complement strand
GAGGGCACCCCGCCCACATTTCGATCCATCGAGTGCCAACAGACTCCTGCCTTTCGATCATCAGTCCCGAAACAAATTTAACCGCTGATTACGCGGATGTGCGGATGGCCGGAGATATTTTTCTGTCTTTATCCGTCTGATCCGCGTCATCAGCAGTCAACAATTCCCCATGAAACACCTCCCCCTGCTCCTCCTCGTCCTCTCACTCGCGCCGTCATTATCCGCGGCTGCCTCCCCCTCTCCCGACCAAGCCAAACTCAAGACCGAACTCGCCGCGATGGAAGATGCCTTCTGCGCGATGGCGCAAGCCGACGGCATCCAGGCCGCCTTCGCGCATTTCGCCGCGCCCGACGTGGCCTTCATCGACACCGATCCGCGCGAATTTCGCGGGCTCGCCGCCGTGAAAAAACGCATGGGCGGCACGCCGCCGGGGGTGAAGCTCACGTGGTCCGCCATGCACACCGATGTTTCCGACGATGGCACCCTCGGCTACAACTGGGGCCGCTACGAATCCCGCAGTCCCGGCCCCGACGGGCATGAACGCGTCGGCGGCGGATTTTTCCTCACCATTTGGAAACGACAGCCCGACGGTACATGGCGCTACGTGATGGACAACGGTTCGGCCGACAAACCCGCCACCCCGCCGGAAAAGAAAAACTGAGCGCGGCTGGTCTCAACGTCTCTTTGCTTTTATGCCAATCGCCCGATGCTTTTGGACTTTGCGGGGTTGATTTTGTAGCCGGGGTCGCCGACCCCGGACCGAGGTCAGCGACCTCGGCTACAACGGAACCATGAGTCCAAAAGCATCGGACGATTGGGATGAGACGTCCGGAAGGAGAACGGACCTCCCGGTCCGTTCTCCTTTATTAAAATCCAAAAAGCCCGGGGATGTTGGGCTCAGTCGGCCGCGAGGGCGTAGAGATGATGCTTGCCGGCAAAATCCGCGACGGCATGCGCGCCGAGCGAGCGGGCCGTGCCCGTGACGTCCAGCGCGAGGGCGGCGGGCTCGCTCAACAGCGCGCGCGCGCCGAGGGTTTTCGCGAGTTTTTCGAGGCGGAAAACAAAATCGACGTCGGGCCCGGCGATGTGCTCCGCCCGCGTGGCGTTGGAAGTGATCTGGACGTTGCCCCGGTGCAGGATGATCCGAAAGGGCCGTTCCCCGAGCGTGCGGGCTTGGAGGGCGAGCAGGCCGCGGATGCCGGTGTCGACGGCGGGGAGCATCCGCTCGGGCTCGTTGTCGAGCCAGTAGGCGAGCAGCGCATCGCCGGGCTGGGCGTTGAGCACGCCGGAATTTTTCTCGATGAATGGCTTGGCGTCGGCAATCCACTCGCGGATGAGGATCTCGGCCTTGGCCTGGCCGAGTTGCTGACGGCGGACGGTGAAGCCTTCGAGGTCGAGGATGAGGATCCAACACGGGCCATCGTAGGTTTGCACGGCGGTGCCTTCGGGAAAGGGCCGCGTGCTGCCGCCACCGGACGACGTGGGGACGAGGCGGCGGTAGGTGAGCTTGAAGGGGCCGATGCGAATCTGCATCGCGTTTTGCAGGAGCGCGGGCGCGGAGAGGCGGCGGCCATCGAGGTAGGTGCCGTTGGTGCTGCGGAGATCAGTGAGTTCGTGTGCGCCGTGGGCGTTGACCTGAATGACGGCGTGCGAGGAGGAGACAAAACCGTCGGGTAACACGACGGTCTTCGGCGCGATGCGACCGATGCTGCAAATCGTCGCGTCGAGCCAGACCGTGCCGCCATCGGGCAGCTCAAGCCAGGCGGTGCCAGCGGGTGGATCGCCGCCGGAGGGATGGCCGGCCGGGATCGCGCCGGCGGGCGCTTCGTCGCCGACGGGCTTGGTTTGGTCAGGACGACGGGTGAACACGGGGGGAAACGACACGGCTACTTCACTTCGAGCCGACGAGGCGCGCTTTCCAGAGGTTGTAGGCGCCGCCGCGGTTGGAGACGAAATAGAAAACGTCGGGCTCGTTTTCGAGCGGGGACCAGCACGGGAGGATGTCGTCGGATTCGTTGCTGGTAAGGCGCTGGAGGCCGGAGCCGTCGGCGTTCATCACGTAGATGTTGTTGTTGGCGCGCTCGGTTTTGCCGCGCACGCGGTCGGAGACGAAGAGGATGCGGCCGCCCTTCGCGTAGGCGGGGGCGGGGTTGAAACAGTTCGCGTCGGAGAACGCGGGATCGGCGACGGCCTGCGTGACGAGTTTCCCGTCGGGCTGCATGTAGAAAATCTGAAGCCGGCCGGTGCGGTCGTTTTTGCGGGTGAAGAAAACGCGCTCGATGTCGCGCTGGCTGACCTCGGTGGCGGTGATGGGAAACTGCGTGGGCAGCGCGCCATCCTTGGTGACGGTGCAGAGCTGGGGCAGCGCGCGGGCGTAGTTGGGCTGGAGGGACAGGTAGACGATGACGCGGTTGGTATCGGCGCAGGTGGGCGCGAAATTGAAGCGGGCGTCGGTGGTGATGCGGGCGAGTCCGCCGAGGGGGGAGTTGTGCTCGTCAAGCTGGAGGCGATACAGGTCGCTCTTGGCGAAGTCGCCGCGGTTGGACTGGAAAATAATAAACGGCTGCGCGCCGTCGAAGGGCGAGATGACGGGTGCGGTGTCGAGGTAGCCGGGGTCGTTGGTGAGGATGGTGCGCTGGTTGTTGCCCTCGCTGGCGCTGCGGAGTTCGAGGTGGGCGGAGAAGCTGCCGGCGGGGTCGGTGCGCGCGAGCTCGGCGTCTTGCGTGGTGACGGAGATGACGACGAAGTTGCCCTGCGGGAGAATGGCGTAGCTGTTGAGCGCTTCGAGCGGGAGCGTGCGGTCCAGATCGCGGCGGGCGAAATCGGTGACGCGGGCGAGGCCGGTGATGTCGGCGGCGGGCTCGGCGGTGTCGATGGTGCCGGTTTTCTTTTCGTGCGACATGCCGAGGCGCGGACCGGTGGGCGTCATCTCGACGAGCGGGAAAAACCGCTCGACCAAAATCTCGCTGATCGGCTCCAGCACGAGGTCAATGCGCGGCGCCGTGTCGAAGGTGATCCTGAAATCGCGGGGCTGATAAACCGCCGTGATCTCGGCGCGGAGCGCAAACTCAGGCCAGGGCTGGCTTTTGTCGGCGCGGATGAAGGTGCGCTTGATTTCGGCGCTGGGCCCGCTGCCGGCGGGCGCGCTGTCGAGGGTGAGGGCGGCGGCAATGGGCTCGCCCGCGCCGGAAGCCTTGGTCGTGAGGCGGTAGGTGCGCTCGGCGCGAAGCAGGGTGAGCTTCACGGGCGCGGGGAGCGCAGCACCCTCGGTGAGCGCGAGCGTTTCGGTTTGGTGATCGGCGAGCGTGAAGGTGAGCGGGAGCGGCTCCCACGGCTTGTCTTTGTCCGCGCGGTGAAAGGCCAGGTCCACCGTCAACGGCGTGATGCCGAGCGTGCGATCACCGAGCGCGACCGTGGCGCCGGTGGGCGCGCTGGCCAAGGCGAAGTGTTTCACGGAGACGAGCGGCGCGAGGGGCACGGCGAGGGTTTTCTCGGCCGACTTCGTGGCGTAGGTGACCGTCTCAGTCTGGTAGCCCTCCTTCGAGACGGTGATTTGGTAGGGCGCATCGCGGCCTTCGAGCTGGATCGCGCCGGGGGTGATGGCGCGCGCGCCGTTGTCCGCCACGACGGTGGCACCGGGGGGAGTCGTGGTGACATTCAACGTCTCCAAACAACCTGCGAACAGCAGCGATCCAGCGACGACGAGGGCGAAACACAGGCGAGAGCGCAAATTCATGGGGAGTGGGAAAGGGCTCAGCACTAGACGTGCCGGGGGCAAGCCCAGTCAAACTGAAAGCCCGGCAACTACGCAGCGACGGGTTTTCAGCTGGCCTGCGGGCGGGGTTGCGCTTGGCTCGGCGCGGCGTCTCCAGCGCTTCAACCCATTATGTCCCAGCCCGACAAAACTGTCGTGCAACCGCTCCGGTCCGAGGAGGGGTTGCTGGCGCCCGGCCTTGTGCTCGGCGGCAAATACCGCATCGAGCGAGAGCTCGGCCAAGGCGGCATGGGCATTGTTTACCTCGCCATCCATCTCGCGCTGCGGCGGCCGGTGGCGGTGAAGCTGCTCCCGCCCGTGCTCGCCGCCCAGCCGGCGTTCGTGAGCCGCTTCCGCCGCGAGGCCGAGACGCTCGCCCGCCTGCGCCACCGGCACATCGTGAGCGTGACGGACTACGCCGAGGAGGAAGGCCGCTGTTACCTCGTGCTCGACTACATCGAGGGCGGCACGCTGGAGGAATATTGCAAAACCCGCGGCGGCGAGGGCCTGCCGCCGCAAGACGCCGCGCGCATCCTCGCCGAAGTGCTCACCGGCCTCGCGGAAGCGCACCGGGCCACCATCGTCCACCGCGACCTGAAGCCCGCCAACATCCTCATGGAAAAATCGGGCGAGGCGAAGATCAGCGACTTCGGCCTCGCGCGCGTGATGGGGGAAGATTTCCAACGCGCCCTGATCGAGCGCAGCAGCTCGCTCGCCCAGAGCCAGGCCACCAGCGCCTACGTGGGCACGGCCGACTACATGGCGCCCGAGGTGAAGGACGGCCGCATGGCCGATGGTCGCGCCGATCTTTATGCCATGGGTGTGATCGCCTACTGGCTCATCACCGGCAAACGCCCCGGCGCGATGGCAGCGCCCGCGTCGAGCCACGCCAAGGGCGCGCGGATTTCCCCGCTGTGGGACAAACTGATCGCCCGCGCCCTCGTCGAGGAGCCGGCGAAACGCTTCGCCACGGCGGAGGAAATGCTCGCCGCCGTGCAAGCGGCTTCCAAAGCCGGCCCGGCGGGCAACCGGCTGCTCTGGCCGGCCCTCGCGGCGCTCGGGCTCGCCGGCGCGGCGGCGGCGTTTTGGGCTTGGCCCGCCCGCCCTTCGGCGCCCGTCCCCGTCGCCGCACCCGCGCGCACCGGCCCTTCGGCCTCGGCCGTTCCGACTGCGGCGCAGGCGGAGCCGGCCCGTGTCTTCCAACTCGCCCACCTGCCCGCGAAAGCCGAGGTGCGCGTGGCGGGCGGCGTCCATCGCGTCGATGCCGGCGGTCAAGCCGAGTTCACGCTCCCGCCCGGCGAACATCCCGCGAGCATCGTCGCGCCCGGCCATGCGACCTGGCGCGGCGCGCTCGGCGCGACCGGCCAGCCGACCACGCTCGCGATCGAGCTGACGCCGTTGCCACCGCGATCGGTCAAAATCACCAGCCTGCCCGCCGCCGCGAAAGTGACCATCGGCGGCATCACGAAAACCGCCGACGCCGACGGCACCGCGAGCTTCGACCTCGTGCCCGGCTCCATCGCCATCACCGCCGACGCGCGCCGCTACCAACCCTACGCCGGCACGCTCGATCTTAGCGACGGAGCAACCGAACTGAAGGCGGTCATGGAAAAAATTCCGCCGCCGGTTGAGATTACCGTTACTCTCCCCGGTGGCCTGCAACTCGTCGCGCGCCGCGTGGAACCAGGCGAGTTTACCGCCGGATCGCCGCCCGGCGAAACCGGCCGCCAACGCTCCGACGAGACGGCGGTTCATGCCGTGATCGAGCAGGCTTTCTACCTCGGCGTGGACGAGATTACGCAGGCGCAATGGGCCGCGCTCATGGGCGCAAATCCGAGCGCGAGCCGCGCCTTGCGCGATGGCAACCGCCCCGTCGAGCAGGTGAGCTGGGCGCAACTCACGCAAAAAGACACCGGCTACCTCGCCCGGCTCAACACCGTGCTGCGCGAGGCCGAACTCGCCTATCGCGCCGACCTGCCCACCGAGCGCGAGTGGGAATATGCCTGCCGCGCCGGCTCCAAGACCGCTTTCAGCAACGGCTCCGACCTGA
Organism: Opitutia bacterium; assembly: GCA_025360615.1. Taxonomy (GTDB): domain Bacteria; phylum Verrucomicrobiota; class Verrucomicrobiia; order Opitutales; family Opitutaceae; genus Tous-C4FEB. The sequence continues at coordinate 11,970 of JANYBX010000092.1, read as the reverse complement.
GCGATCCGAAAGCCGAGACCGCGCTCGCCACCATCGCGGTTTTCCGGCGCGGGGAATCCGCCCCACAGCCTGTTGGCACGCGCCCGCCGAATGCCTGGGGTCTGCGCGACATGCACGGCAACGTCGCCGAATGGACCCGCAGCGCCCGCGGCACCCCCGTGCTGCGCGGCGGCCACTGGCGCGCCCCGCTCGCCTACATCCGCTCGGCGGCTCGCGTGGAAATGAGCTCCGACGCCCGGCCCGACGACACCATGGGCTTCCGCATCGTGCTGCGCCCGACCGACGAATGAGCCTTCGCCTCAATCGTCTTTCCGCCGGACGTCGGCTTGTCACACAACGGGGAAACATTCATCGTTCCGCGCAGTCCCACCTCCCCACCCCTATCCATGAAAACAAAACTTCTCATCCCCGTGCTGACCTGCGCCACCGCGCTGTTGAGCGGTTGTTACACGACCGATGAACGCATCGTGAACACGCGTCAGCCCGGCCCGGCCGTCGGCATGGCTGTCGGCACTGCCGCCGGCGCGGTCGTCGGCAACGTCGCGGGAGCCGTCGTGGGCGCGGGGGAGGGCGCGGTGAACGCCGCCAAGGTGCCCTTCAATACGGATCGCCGCATCATCCGCCGGTGGACCACCGAGACGACCCCCGATGGCCGCACGATCCAAGTCGCGCAAGAAGTCGAAGTAGACGCTCAGGGCCGCGTGATCGGGGAGAACAAGCCGAGCAACTGAGCCGTGATTTTGCCGCGCCCACGAGCGCGCGGCCGCCCGGCTTGATGGAGCGAACGAAAACCGCCGGCCGACTCCTTCAATATCAAAGTTTCCCTGCCGAGCGGGGAAATTTCCCGGCCCTAAACAGGGCGAACACGCCCACGCGTGATCACAAGACCACCCGCGCCGACGCCGTTCCTTGTCGCGGGGAACAGCACCTGCCATCTCCCGAGGACCAAAGCATTCGGAACGATGGCTGCCCCCAAGGTGAAGCAGGCGAATAGCCTCGCAGTCCGAGCCACTCCCCCGCCCTCCCTCAGCGCAGATATGTCGTTGGCATGGGGAACATACTTTTCCTAATTTCGTCGTGTGAAACCGAGTGCCCAATGGATCAAAGCCACCGAGTGGGCGCTGGGGCGGTTCATCCAGCCTCCACAGCGCGGGCGGCGGATGGCCCGGGCGATTAGCGTGATTTTGGTGCTGTTGATCGGCCTCGCGGACTATGCGAGTGGCATTCGCGTCTCGCTCTCGGTTTTCTATTTCGTGCCCGTGGCGCTCGCCGTCGCCTGGCTCGGCTGGCGCAACGGCGTGGGCATCGCGATTCTCAGCGTGCTGGTCCGCGTGCTGGGCGACTACCTCGCGATCGGCGAACACTTGCTGCCGTTGTGGAGCTGGTGGAATTCCCTCGCCGCATTGGTCACCTATCTCGTCATGGTTTGGATTCTGGCGGCCTTTGTCGGCCTGCATCGGGAACTGGAACAACGGGTCCGCGAGCGGACCATGGCCTTGCAGGAGGCCGCCCAAGCCCGCCGGAAGCTTGAATCCGAGCTGCTCCAAGTCGGCTCGCGCGAACGCAACTCCATCGGGCACGAGCTGCACGACGACATTTGCCAGCACTTGGTCGGCACCGCCTTGGCCGCCAAGGTGCTCGCCCAGCGCCTGACCGAGCAGGACAAGGCGAGCGCGCGCGACGCCCAGTCCATCGTCACTTGGATCGAGGAGGGCGCCACCAAGACGCGCCAGCTCGCGCAGGGCCTGCTCCTCGCCGCGATCGAACCCGGGAAACTCGCCGAAAAACTGGCCGAGCTCGCCGCCGAGGGCACCGCCAGTTCGTGCATCCCCTGTCGTTTCAGACACGAAGGCGAAATTCTCGTTAGCGACGCCGGCACCGCCGCCCAGTTGTTTCGCATCGCGCAGGAAGCGACGCGAAACGCGCTTCGCCACGGCCAGGCGCGCCACGTGGACCTCTCGCTCGTGGGCGATGCCCACGCGATCTGCCTTATGGTCGAGGACGATGGTCGCGGCCTGCCCCTGGCGGAGGAGCGCGGCTCGGGCATGGGCCTGCGCATCATGTCGCATCGCGCCGCCTACATCGGCGGCACGCTTTCCATCGTGCCCACTTCCGGTCAGGGTACGCGCGTGATCTGCCACCTGCCGCGCCTTCCTTCCAACCCATGAGTTCAGATCGCATCCGCGTGTTCATCGTCGACGACCATCCGCTCGTCCGCGAATGGCTGGGCAATTTGCTCCGCTTGGAAAACGACCTCGAAGTCTCCGGCGAAGCCTCCGAGCCGGCCACCGCGCTCGCCGCCATGACGGCGGCCCCGCCGGATGTCGCGGTCGTCGATCTCTCCTTGAAACGCGGTTCGGGCTTGGAACTCATCAAGGAGATTCAAGCCCACCTGCCCGACACCCGCGCGCTCGTGCTCTCGATGCACGAGGAAATCGGCGATGTGGAACGCGCCCTCCGCGCCGGCGCGAGGGGCTACGTGATGAAACGCGAGTCCACCAGCCAGATCGTGGCGGCGATCCGCCAGGTGCACGCCGGCCGCGTCTATGCCGATGCCAGCGTGCTCGCGCAATTGGCCGCGCGCATGATCGGCCGCCCCGCGCAAGACCCCGCCCGCGCTGCGGAAACCCTGAGCGACCGGGAGCTGGATGTGTTTCGCCGCCTCGGCGAGGGCCACACCACGCGACGCATCGCGGATGACCTCGGTGTCAGCCAAAAAACCGTCCAAACCTACTGCGCGCGCATCAAGGAAAAGTTCGGCCTCGGCGACGGCACCGAGCTCGTGCAGGCCGCCATCCGCGGGTGCCAAAGCAAAAAAGCTTGAGCGAATTCGCGTAGGGCGGCGCCTGACATTTTTTTCCAGCCCCACCGGACAGACACACGGGCCCCCCAGTGGGTAAGGTGGGAAGATGCATCCCCCTGCCTCGCTCCGTTCCACCGACACGGCTGGCTACCCCACCCCCCTCCTGCTCGAAAACCGAAGGCCACGCTCACGCGTTTCCACCAATCCCTTCGCACGCGAGTTCAAAATCAGCGCGACGATCCTGACCAAAAACAGCGCGGCCCGCCTTGATGAAACGCTCCAAGCCCTCGCGTGGTGCGATGAAGTGCTGGTGTTCGACAGCGGCTCGACCGACGACACCCTCACACTCGCGCGCCGGCATCCCAACGTCACCGTGCATCGCCTCGCGGGATCGTTTCCCGGCTTTGGACGCGCCCACCAACAGGCGACCGCGCTCGCCCGCAACGACTGGATTCTATCCATCGACAGCGACGAGGTGGTCACCCCGGCCCTCGCCCGCGAACTCGCCGCATTGCCGCTGGATTTGCACACGGTTTATTCGATTCCCTTCCACAATTATTTCAACGGGCGGCTCATCACCTCGTGCGGCTGGCATCCCGAACGCCACGAACGGCTTTTCAACCGCACCACCAGCGATTTTTGCTCGAGCGAAGTGCACGAACGCGTGAAGACCGACCAACTCTCCGTGCAACGCCTGCACCATCCGATCGAACACTATTCCTACGAGTCAGCCGACGATTTCCTCCGCAAAATGCGTTCCTACGGCCAGCTCTTCGCCCATCAGCACGCCGGCCGGAAATCCTCCGGCCCGATAAAAGCCGTCACCCGCAGCACGTGGGCTTTTGCCAAGAGCTATTTTTTGCAGCGCGGGTTTCTTCAAGGCTACGAGGGGCTGGTGATCTCCGCCTACAAGGCGCAGACCGTGTTTTGGAAATATCTTCTCCTCCACGAAGCCAACCGTCGGCGCGCATGAGACTGCTCGCGCTGATGTATCATCGGGCGCGCGCCGGGCAGCACGGCAACGCGCCGGACATGCTCGACCGGCATTTCGCCCACATCGCCAAGCACTGCCGCTGTGTGCTGCCGGGCGAGGGGCTGAAGCCGGACGCGCTCAACGTCTGCCTGACCTTCGACGACGGGTATTTTGATTTCTACGCGATCATCTTCCCCCTGCTGAAAAAACACGGCCTGCGCGCCCTGCTCGCCGTGCCGACCTCGGTGGTGCGCGAGCGCTCCGATGCTTCCGCCGAAGCTCGTCTGCGGGCGCCGGCCGACATAAATGCGGCCCACCCGAACCACGGCGGATTTTGCACCTGGCCCGAGTTGCGCGAGATGGCCGAGAGCGGCTGCGTGACCATCGCCGCGCACGGTTTCACGCACATCCGCCTCGACCACGCCGACGTCGATTTGCACACCGAAGTGGTCGTGCCCCAAACCTTGCTCTCCGCCCGGATCGGACGGGCCGTGGACAGCTTTGTTTTTCCCTTCGGGCGCTTTTCCCCCGTTGCGCTGCGAAAAGTCAGCCAAACCTATCGCTACGCGTTTCGCATCGGCGGCGCCGACAATCTCGGATGGAACGCCCGCGTCCTCTACCGCATCGACGCCGACGCCATGACCGCGCCTGACCGACTCTTCCGCCAACCGCGGCTCGCCCTGTATCGCGCACGTCACTATTGGAATCGCGCGCGCGGGCGCTGATTTGCGTCACCAGCATTTCCCTCCTCCTCCCTGTCCCGCCGGCCGATTTTTCGGCCGGCCTTTTTTGTGTCCGCTGCTTCCGACCGAAAAACGAATTTTCCTCAGATTGTCGCCCCTTGGGCCCGGAACACCCCACCACGTCGAACACCATGGCACAGCTCGCCTCGATCCACCTCGATCAGAAGCGCGACGAGGAAGCCCGGCCGCTGCCACCAGCGACCACCGAACTGCGCCGCAAAATGTTCGGCGCCGCTCACGACACGCAAAGTCGCCTCCGCGAAACCCTCGCCGGACTCGGTCGCCACGCCGAGGCCGAGCCGCTCCTCCTGGCGGCGCAGGAGAAACTCCCGTCACGCACGCCCACACTCCCTGGCATCCTGGCCCCCTGCCCCGCGAAGCGACGGCGCGACGGGTGCGTTTCTACACTGCCCGGGGCCAACCCGCCGAAGCCGTCGCGTGGCAGGAAAAAATCGCCCCCACGCCTGCGCCTTGATCGAAGGCGAACCTGTCTCTGAAAATTAAAATTCCCACGTCGCGCCCACGCTCGGCAGAATCGGCAGTTGGTTCAGATCGGGACGCCGAGTCGTGGAAAGCTGGCCGTTCACGACGCTGAAATTCGTCACGTTGCCGATGGAGTTTTTCCGGTCGTAGGCGTTGAACACGTCGAGATACAGCCGCACCGTGCCGCGGCTCGTCTCGAAGCGCCGCTGCACGCGCAGGTCGAGCCGGTGGTAATCCGCGAGGCGCTCGGCGTAGAGCGGGCCGAGGCGGCTGTTGACGGTGAGCGCGCCACTCGCGAGCGGCACGAGGGAAAACACCTGCGAACTCGTCGGCCAGCCCGTGTGGTATTGCCACGCGGCGCTGAATTGCCAGCGCGGGCTCGGCGTCCACGACGCGTCGAGATAGACGGTGTGCCGCTGGTCGTGGCTGCGCGGCAGCGTGCGGCCGTCGGCGAGCGTCTCCTCGGTTTTCGCGAGCGCATAGCTCGCCGACCACGAAAATTTCCCGACGCCGCGCCGCTCCGCGATCAACTCCACGCCGCGCGCCGTCTGCCGCGCCGGGTCGAGCCGGAAGCGGTCGAATTGGATTTCGGGAAACACGTCGAGGGCATCCAGGGCGTTTTCCCAATGCGGACGCGGATGCGTGACGAGCCGTTCGTAGCCTTCGACGCGCAGGTTGAGGCCCGCCTCGAACCGGTGCTCGACGCTCAGCACGCGATGCTCCGCCCGCTCGGCGCGGCGAAAAAGCGCGTCGCCATCCTGCAACGCGAGTTCGTGCAGCCCTTGGGACTGCGCGTAAACGCCCCACGCCGCGCGCCAGGTCGTGCGCCCGCGCGCGTAGGCGGCGTTGAAACGCGGGCTGACTTCGGAGTCGTGCGCATAGTTGTTCTCGTCGTAGCGAACGCCGGGCTCGAGCGTGAGTCCTTCGACCGGCTGCACGCGCGTGGAAAAATATGCGCCGAGCGCGCGTCCGCCGGGCGCGAGGCGCTGGTCGCGCGCCTGCCGCTCGGTCACGATGACGCCGTTGCGCAGCAAATTCCGGTCGCGAAAACTGTGGTAGTCGTAGTCGGCGTCGGCCGACTTGAATTCCAGCCCGCCCTTCAACATCGCGTGCGGCGAAAGTCCGGCCGTCCAGTCCTGGCGCAGCGTGGTCACGTCAAGTTGCCGCGCGTCGCGCAGCTCGAACGGCAGCGCGCGATCGACGACGCCGTTGCCATCGCGCCGCCACGTAAGTTGCGAGCGAGAGAGCACGGCCTCGCCGGTCACGCGTTCGCCAAACTCGCCCTGCCAGCGCGCCCAGAAATAGTCGCTGCCATAGCGGCTCTTCAGCACCGACCCATTCGCATCGCGCAAAAAAAGCCGGTCCCCACCATGCAACGCGTGCAGCGAGAGCGTGTGCCCCGGCGCGAGATCGAACTCCCATTTGCCCATCGCGTCTTCATAACGCGGCTTGAGCACGCCCTGTGTGCCCGTCGCCCTCAGCGCCAAGTCGGGAAACCCACTGCGCGCGCTCACGAGCCATCGACTCCGCCCGTTTTCCGAGCGACCGCTGTGCGCCACCCGGAAGCCCGTGAGGCTCGCGCCCAGCGTCGTGCTCGGCCGCGCGCGGGTATGGCTTTCGCTCTCCATCGTGAGCACGCCCGCGAGCCGGTCGCCAAACTCCGTCGTGAAACCGCCCGTCCAAAGGTTCAGCCGGCTGATCGACTGCAGGTCGAGAATGGAGAGCGCGCTGTCGGTATCCTTGAGGTGAAACGGCTCCAGTAGGTCCGCGCCATCGAGCCGCGCGAGCACGCGATCGTTGGGCGCGCCGCGCACCCAAAATCGCGCGGTTGTATCCTGCGCCGCGAGACCGGGCAGATGGGAAATCGCGCGGTAAACATCCTCGCCGAGCTGCGGCAACGCCTGCAAATCCGCCTCCGTGAGCGTGGCCGCGAGGGGGCCGCGCTCCTCGTCGATCCCGAACCGACTCGGCGTGACCACGACTTTTTGCAACGCCAGCAACCCCGCGCCCAGCTCCGATGCGTTGACGGAAATTTCCCCCAACTCCAGCGCCGCATCGCCCGCTGGTGCCGCCGCCAGCCGCACCGGCCGCAGCGCCACCGCTCGTCCCGCTTGCGCGCCCAGCGCCGTCACGCGCACCGGCGCGAAATTCTCCGCCGCGATCAGCAGCGCGGCGTCCGCCGTAGCTGGCACCGCCGCGAGCGTAAACGTGCCATCCGCGCCCGTCGTCGCGCGCTCCGCCGCGGAGCCCGCCACGCGCACCTCCGCCCCCACCACGGGGCGACCTCCATCCGCCGCCACGACAGAGCCGCGCACCTCCACCGCGCTCAATGGCGCGGAGACCCGCTCCCGCACGATCACGAATTTGCCGGCGCGGTTTCGCGACGCCGTGAAGCCCGTGCCGCGCAACAGCAGCGCGAGCGCCTCCTCGGGCTCGTGCCGGCCGTTGACCGCATTTGCGCGCACGTCCCTCAGGTCGGCCGACGCAAACAGCACCTCGACTCCCGCCTGCTTTGCAAACGCCACCAGCGACACCGCGACGGGCTGCGCCGGTAGATCGAACTGCACCGGGGCCGCGCCAAGCGCGAGGGAGAGCAGGAGAAATAAAATCGGGTAACGCATCACAAGGTAAGAGCCACCACGGCCCGCGAACCGCCATCCGGCGCGAAAAAAATCATCCGCCACTCGCCACGATTCGCACCGCACCCGCCGCGCCGGGCACCACGCGCACTGGCAGCAGCCGCGTGATCGCCTCCAGCAGCCCGTCGAGATCGTCGAGACTGTAGCGACCGCCGATCCGCAGCTCCGCCACCGCCGGCTCCACCGTGACCACCCGCGTGTGATACGGCGCAAATTTCTCCAACGCTTCGCGCAACGTCGTCTCCTCAAACACCGCGTGCCCCTGCCGCCACGCCGCCGCGTCCGCCGCCGCGCCTTCCGGCAGCGAGCGCAGCGCGACGCTGCCATCCGCCAGCACAGCCTGCCGCCCCATCACGACCGCCTCCTCGGCGGCCGACCCCGGCGCACGCACGCGCACCGTGCCCTCGAGCACCGTCACCTCCGCGCGTCCCGCCTGCGCGGCGCGCACGTTGAAGACCGTGCCCGTCACCCGCACCGAGCCCGCCGTCGTCTCGACGACAAACGGCCGCGCGGGATCTTTCGTCACCTGGAACCACGCCTCGCCGCGCAACAGCCGCACGTGCCGTTCGTCGCGCCGAAAATCCACGGCGAGCGCAGACTGCGCGTTGAGTTCCACGCGCGAGCCATCCGCCAGCGCGGCCACGTGCCGCTCCGCTGTCCGCGTTTCAAAATCTCCCGGCCGACGCAGCGCGGTGAACATCACCGCGACCGCCGCCGCCACCGCGAGCCCCACCGCCGCCGCCCGCCTCAACCGCCGTTGACGCACCCGCGCGGCCAACGCGAGCGATTCACTCGCAATCTCGGCCTGCACATCGAGCCGCGCCTCGATCTCGCGGTAGCGTCCGAGCACCCAGCGGTGCTCCGGATCGGCCTCGAGCCACGTGTCGAGCGTCGTGCGGTCGGCCTCGGTCATCCGCCCGCACGCGAGCCGGGCCGCCCACACGGAAGCCTCCTCCTCGATCCGGGCGCGTGAAGATTCGTGCGGCATGGCGTTCATCGGCCGGCGGCGCGGTCGTCGCGTTTCTCCGGCAGCATTTCGCGCGGCGCGCGCGCATCGTCGTGCAACATCTCCCTCAGCAGGCGCAGCGCCCGCGCATGCTGTTTCTCCACGGTGCTCACGGCGATGCCGAGCCGCGCGCCCGCCTCCGCATGAGAGAGACGCTCGATCTTGCACAATTCCAAAACCGTGCGGCAGCCCGACGGCAGCCGCGCAATCGCCGCCTCCATCTGCGCCCATTCCTGCCGCGCCATCACCACGCGCTCGACCCCCGGGGCCTCGGAAGGCGTGAGTTCGATCACCTCGCCCGAGACCTCGCGCACGGGCGCGATTTGTCGGCGGCGGATGCGCTTGAGCGCGAGCCGGCGGGCCGTGGTAAACAGAAATGCCTCCGGCTGCGCCACGCGTTCCTCGCCCATCGGCTGAAACACGCGGGCATAGGCGTCGTGCGCCACATCCTGCGCATCGGCCGGGTTTCCCAACATGCGCGCGAGATAGCGCCGCAACGGAGCCACGGTCGCACCGTAAAACGCCGCGAAATCCCGGCGCGGCGGGGCGGGCGTTGGTGAAGGTGGCGGCGGATGGTCGGACATGGCTCGGCAATTAACATGATCCTCGACGCCGGAAAAACCGCCATCCATCCGGGCCGCCCCGGCTATTCCCAGTAGACGATCCGCCCGCAGTGGTCGCAGTTGGCCAGTTGCGCCGGGCCGCCGGGGCCTTTGCCGCGGGCGATGGTCTCCACCTCGTTGGAAACCTTCAGGTGACAGCCCGCGCAGCTCGACCCGCGGATCGCGACGACGACCGGCTGCGTGCGCGGCGCAATGCGATCGTAGAGCCGCCGGGCCGGTTCGCTCACCGGTTCGCGTGCGACCGCGACCGCCGCCTGCGCGTCCTTTAATTCTACCGTCAAGCTCACCTCGCGCTCGCGCAGCGTGCGGATGCGCGCCTCGTGGCCGGCGATGTTGGCTTTGAGCACGCCCTCCTCGGCGGCGAATTTCTTCTTCGCCTCGTCGACGGCGAACATCACCTCAAGTTCCTGCCCCTCGAACTCGCCGATCTGCTTCTCGGTCGTCTCGATTTCGTGACCGAGCGCCTGATATTCGTCGTTCTTCTTTACCTGCGACTGCTGCGTCCGGTATTTCGCGAGCTTGGTCTCCGCCGAGCCGATCTCGGTTTCCAGCAGCTTCTTCTTCGTTTCCAGCGCCCGGATCTCGGTCTTGGCGGCATCGATGGCGGCCTTTTCACCGGCGATCTTCTGCTCCGCCGCCGCGATCTCGCGGGGGGAGGCCTTCAACTGCGCCTCCAAACCCAGCCGCTTCGTGTCGCGATCTTGCAAAATGAGCAGCGTTTCGAGCAAGGGGCTGGGCATGAGGCAGCGACCTTGCCGGTGTCCCCACCCCGGTCAAACGAAACCCTCGTTTATAGGCCAAAAGAACGAGGTTTCCGCCCCGGTTTTTTCTCAAAAAAACCCTCGCGTGCGCACCCGCGATGCGAAAGATTTTTCCTTTCACTTTTCACCCCCGCAAAACCCTTTCATGGCCGATCAAACCGACGACGAACGCAACATAACCAACCAAGCTGGCGCCGATGCTTACGACGCCTCCAAGCTTGGAAAACTCGAGGGTCTCGAGGCCGTCCGCAAGAAGCCCGGCATGTATATCGGCGGCACCGATGAGCGCGCTCTGCATCATTGCGTTTCCGAGGTGCTCGACAACTCCGTCGACGAACATCTGGCCAATTTCTGCAAAAAAATCCTGGTCAACATCCACGTCGATGGCTCCATCAGCATCCGCGACGATGGCCGCGGCATCCCCGTCGATATCCATCCGCAATACGGCATCCCTGGCGTCGAGATGGTCCTGACGACCCTCCACTCCGGCGGCAAATACGGCCAGGGCGGCTACAAGTTTTCCGGCGGCACGCACGGCGTCGGCGCGAAGTGCGTCAACGCCGTCTCCGAGTGGTTCGAGGTCGAGGTCTCGCGCGGCGGGCTCGTCCACCACATGAAGTTCGAGCGCGGCAAGGTCGTGAAAAAACTCGAGGTCATCGGCAAGGCCCGCAGCACCGGCACCTACATCACCTTCAAACCCGACGCGGAGATTTTTAAGGAAACCACCGTGTTTCAATCCGGCCGCATCAGCCAGCGGTTGCGCGAGCTGGCGTTTTTGAACTCCGGCCTCGAAATCGTTTTCACCGACGAGCGTCCGGCCGAGCCCAAGCCGGAGACGTATTACTACAAGGACGGCGTCGAGGAATTCGTGAAGCAGATCAACACCGGCAAGACCCCGCTGCACCCGAAGCCGATCCGCTTCATCAAGGAAACCTCGCTCCAGCTCGATGACAAACCCGCCGAGGTCCACGTCGAGGTCGTCCTCCAATACAACGACAGCTACAACGACCAGGTTCTCTGCTACACCAACACGATTCACAATCCCGACGGCGGCACGCATCTCTCCGGTTTCCGCAGCGCCCTCACGCGGGCGATCAACCAGTTTTCGAAGGCCAACAATCTTCTCAAGGACAAGGACCCGCAGATCACCGGCGACGATGTCCGCGAAGGCCTCGCCGCCGTCATCTCGATCAAGCACAGCGATCCGAAATTCGAATCGCAGACCAAGGTGAAACTCCTCTCACCCGAGGTCGAAGGCATCGTCAGCTCCGTCGCCTACGAAGGCCTGATGCAATACTTCGAGACCAACCTCTCCGTCGGCAAACGCATCGTCGACAAATCCCTCAACGCCGCCCGCGCCCGCGAAGCCGCGCGCAAGGCCCGCGAAACCGTCCGCAAGGGCGCGCTCTCCGGCGGCGGCCTGCCCGGCAAACTCGCCGATTGCTCCGAGCGAGATCCCGCGCTCACCGAACTCTACATCGTCGAGGGCGATTCCGCCGGCGGCTCCGCCAAGCAGGGCCGCGACCGGCGCTTTCAGGCGATTCTCCCGCTCCGCGGCAAACTCATCAACACCGAGAAAGCCCGTCTCGATAAGGTGCTCGCGAACGAGGAAATCAGAACGCTCATCACCGCCTGCGGCACCGGCATCGGCGAGGGCGACGAATCCGTCGGCGGGTTCAACGCCGCAAAAGCGCGCTACCACAAAATCATCATCATGACGGACGCCGACGTGGACGGCTCCCACATCCGCACGCTGCTGCTCACGTTTATTTATCGCCAGATGAAAGGCCTGATCGAGCGCGGCTACATCTACATCGCCCAGCCGCCGCTCTACAAAATCAAGCGCAAGAAGCGCGAGCAATACGTCGACAACGACGAGCAGCTCAACCGCATCCTTCTCGAACTCGGCTCCGAGGATGTCGTCCTCACGCGCCTGAAG
>JANYBX010000076.1 GCA_025360615.1 Opitutia bacterium | reverse complement strand
GCGGTGGCGCCGGGCGAGTTCGCCGGAAAGTTTCAACGCTTCCTCCAAGTTGGTGCCACCGGTGAAAGGCGTGGCGGCGGCGAGGGCGGCGAGCTGCGCGGCTTGGTTGCCGGGGAGCTGTTCGACGAGCAGGCGCGGCACGCGGGAGAAACCGATGAGCGTGACACGGTCGTTCGCGCCGAGGAGCGAGGCGAGGACGCCGAGCGCGCGTTGGACGGAAGCGATGCGATCAACGCGCTCCATCGAGCCGGAAGTGTCGAGCAGCACGGTGAGGTGCAGCGGCTGGCCGGCGCCGCGGCCGCTCGATCCGACCTTCATCGCGATGCGGACGAGGTTGCGCTGCTGGAGGAGGGGGTGCGCGGACTGCTCGATGTGGGAGGAGATTTTCTCGGCTGCGGTGGGCGAGGGATCGCCGTAGTTGAACGCGTTGTAGAATTCCTCCGGGCGGATGCGCTCCGGATCGGGGGTCTCGCCGCGGGCGAGCGCGGCCTGCGCGAGGCGGAACGAGACATCGCTGACGTGGAGGGAAAAGGTGGAGACGGGCTGGGCACGGGTGACGATCTCGGTGCGGAGCGATTCGTCGGCCTTGGTCGCCGGGCGGACGACGGGGAGGTCGGCGTCGGCGCTGGGGATGGCTGGGTTTGCGGCGAAGATTTCCTGGGGGCGAAACGAGTCGGCGAAATTTTTTGTGTCCCCGGTTGAAATATCGCCGAGGAAAATGTTGCTGGGTTCAGCAGGCTCGGGGGAGGAAGCGGCAGCCGATTTGCGGCGTGATCCGTTGAGCGACTGCGAAAGCCCTCGAAAGGACAACGAGCTGTTCAGGCGAGTGCCGGAGAGGGTGCTGGAGGCGGCATAGCCCGAATCCATTGAAGCGCTGACCTCGAAGGGCGATAGGGCGACGATCTCGTCGACAAGCGAAAGGTCCTTGGCCGGGGCCTGGGGTTGGTTGGCGGGCAATCCGGCGAGAGTCTTTTTATCCGCGAGAGAGAAGGAGGGGGGAACGGCGCCGAGCTTGGCGAGTCCGTCTTTGCCGCCACCGGTGGAGGGTCGGGTTTCCGCGCGGCGGCGGGTATCGGCGAACGAGGCCTGCGCGGTGATCCGGCCGGCGCCCTCGGTGTTCTTTTCGAAGCGGAAAATATCGTTGGTATCGACGGCGGCGTTTGCCTTTTGGGCAAGTTCGAGCGCGGGGCCGCCTGATCCTGCTGGGCCAATCATAGAAGAGTCGGTGCGCGCCCCACCATAGGTGGCCACCGGCGGCGGGGGTTCAGCTGGCGAAGTGAGAGCCCGGCGCAGGGTGGACGCGATCGATGGTTTGCTGACGCTGAACTCAGACCGCACTAAAGTTTCTTCTTTCACGCTCCGCACTGCGGCATAGTCAGCGACCGCTTGTCCGGCCACGATTTGGAATTCTGCGCCCCGTGCGCGTGTTTGAGATTCCAGCGATTGTCTCTTTTTATCTGCCACTTCACTTTTGCCCCCGGACATTGAGGATTCCGAGCGGTCTAGATATTTTGCCTTGGCCACTTCGTAGTTCACCGACGGCGGCCTGACGCTCACCGCCAAGATGGCCGCGACCATCAACGACGCGGCCATGCTGGAGATCCAAAGCCATTTCTTGCGGCGCTTCCGCCGCGCGGCGGCGAAAGCCAGCAGAACGGGAGTATTTTTATCATCGCTTGGTGGGCGCGTGGTCGTGGCCCCGATCAGCTGCAGGATTTTTTCGCGCCGCTCGGGCGTGAGGCGGAGCGGCGTTTGCTCGGGGCGGACGGCGAGTCCGACGAGGCCGTGGACGGCTTCGATGCGGCGCTTAAAGATGGCGAGTTCGGGCTTCTCCGCGGCGAGTCGGTCAAGTTCAGCAGACTCGAAGGCGGAGGCTTCGCCGAGCACCGCAGCCACCAGCCGGGCTTCGAGCTCGGGTTCGATCCACGCCTGCAAATCGGGGTTGTTGTCGTCGTGATGCATAGTGTCCTCCGGAAAGTTTAGCGGCGGCTGCCCTCGATGCCGGCGCGGCGCAGGGTGTCGGCGAGGCCCTTGAGCAGGTGGTGCAAGCGGTAGCCGACGTTGCCCACGCTGAGGCCGGTGCGCTGGCTGATGGCCTGATACTTCAGGTCGTCGTGATATTTTAGGCGGATCAGTTTTCGATCCTCGTCGGTCATTTCGGAGAGGAGCATTTTCACCATTCCGATGGCTTCCATTTGGCCGAGGGTTTCGGCGGGGAGATCGCCCTCGGCGGGATGGGAAGTTTCGTCGACAAGAGGGGTTTCGCGGGCGTGATCGCGGTGGTGGTTGAGGGCGAGATTGCGGAGGCTGCGGTAGAGCCAGCCGCGGGGATTTTCGACCTGATCCCAGACTTGGTGGAGGCGGAGAAATGTCTCCTGCACGAGGTCCTCCGCGACGGAGCGCCGGCCGATCAGGCCGATGGCGAAGCGGAGCAATCCGCTTTCCTCGCTCGCGAACAGCGACGCGAGCGTGAGGCTCGCGTCTTTGGGCGAAGGAGAGACCGGGGCAGCGGCGTCCGTGACACCAGCCGGTGGCAACGGGGCGCTCTGGAAAGCCAGGGGTTCCATGAAGGGTCGGGGGCGAGTAACGGATGAAGATCCAATACTAAAGACACGGCCCGACGAGTTTTCTTAGAAAAGAAACGGGCTTGATAGGAGAAAAGCGAAAGCGCGATTTCGCTAAGCCTGCCGGCGTTTCACGCCGGGAGATAGGCGGCGAGGTTGAAGGGTTCGTGCTTGAGGACGGACTCCAAAAGGGCGCGGCTGGGCATGATCGTCACGAGGCCGCGGATGTGTTGGAGCAATTCGGATTTGGGGTCGACGAGCTCGATGAGAATTTTCGCCGTGGGATTGATTTTCTGAATACGCGCGAGGGTGTGCAGCGTCTTGAGGTCGGGGTCCTGAAAGCGCGAGTTGGCGAAGAGGAAAACGTAGTCGGCGGCGGGGAGGTTGGCTTGTTGCAACGCCGTCGGGCTGATGGGCACGCCGCGCACGAAGTGGTGCTGCGGGTAAGGCTGCACTTGCACCAGGTCGGTGACGATCACCACGGGAAGTTTGGAGAGCGTGGCGTGGTGCGGGAGGGCCTGGATCAACTCGTCGGCGAAGGCGGTGTATTCGCAGATGACGAGGTGGTTTTTCGCAGTGACGAGGGCGGTGCCGAGGCGTTTCTGATTCGTGATGCTGTGCAGCGAATCGGCGGTGATCGCGATGAAGTTGGTGTAGCCGTAAATGCCGACGATGATCGTGACGACGCTGGCGAGCCGGCCCATCGCGGTGACAGGCGCGATATCACCGTAGCCGACCGTCGTCGAGCTGATGAACCACCACCAGAGGGCGTCGCCATAGGTGTGGACGACGGGGTTGAGGCCGTGCTCGTAGGTCCAGAAAAGCCACGGCGCGCCGATGAAGCTGACGAGGAGAAGCAGGCCGACGAAGCGGAGTTGGCGACTCATGGGGAGGAATGGGAGGGTTCCGGGTTTTGGGTTTCGGGTTCCGGGTTGGAAAAACTCGGAACTCGAAACTCCAGATGCGCAACGGCGCCGCTGAGTGGGCTATTTGCCGCCGGGGGCTTTGGCGGTCCAGGCGTCTTTGAGCGTGATGGTGCGGTTGAAGACGAGGTGGCCGGGGCGGCTGTCCTTCGCGTCGGGGACGAAGTAGCCGAGGCGTTCGAATTGGAAACGGTCGCCGGGTGTCGCGCTGGCGAGTGAGGTTTCCAGTTTCGCGGTGACGACGTCGAGCGAGTGAGGGTTGATGAACTTCTTGAAGTCTTCCTCGGCGCCGGGTTCGGCGACGGTGAAGAGGCGTTCGTAGAGGCGCACCTCGGCATCGACGCATTGCGTGGCGCTGACCCAGTGGATCGTGCCTTTGACTTTTTTATCGGAGTTCGGCTGGCCGGTGCGGGTGGTGAGATCGGCGGTGCAGCGGAGCTCGGCGATGGCGCCGGACGCGTCTTTGACGATTTCGTCGAGCTTGATGATGCAGGCGTATTTCAGGCGGACTTCGCCGCCGGGTTTGAGGCGGAAATATTTTGGCGGGGGGACTTCGGCGAAGTCGTCGCTCTCGATGAAGACCTCGCGCGTGAGGGCGACGGGGCGCGTGGTGGGGACTTCGTCCTGGGGATTATTGGTGGCGAGGCACTCGATGGTTTCGCCAGCGGGGATGTTGGTGAGGACGATTTTGATGGGGCGGAGGACGGCGAGGCGGCGGAGCGAGGCGGGGTTGAGTTCCTCGCGGACGGCGTGCTCGTAGACGGCGACGTCGGTGACGCCGTCGTATTTCGTGACGCCGACGGCGGTGGCGAGGCGGCGGATGGCGCTGGCGGGGACGCCGCGGCGGCGCAGGCCGGAGAGCGTGGGCAGGCGCGGATCGTCCCAGCCGTTGACCAAGTTTTCTTGCACGAGCTGGAGGAGGCGGCGCTTGCTGAAGATCGTGTAGGTGAGGTTGAGCTTCGCGAATTCGTATTGATGCGGGAGAGGGCGCGGGAGCTGGAGTTTTTCGAGGATCCAATCGTAGAGCGGGCGGTGAACCTCGAACTCGAGCGTGCAGACGCTGTGCGTGATGCCTTCGAGATAATCGCTGAGGCAGTGCGCGTAATCGTAGAGCGGGTAGATGCACCACTGGTCGCCGGTGTGGTGGTGTGAGGCGTGGCGGATGCGGTAGAGGAGGGGATCGCGCAGCCAGAGATTGGGCGCGGCCATGTCGATTTTCGCGCGGAGGGAGCGGGCGCCGTCGGGGAATTCGCCGGAGCGCATGCGCTGGAAAAGATCGAGATTTTCGGCGACGGAGCGCTCGCGGAAGGGGGAATTGCGGCCGGGCTTGTCGGGAGCGCCGCGGTATTCCTCGGTTTCCTTGGGCGAGAGGTCGTCGACGTAGGCGTGGCCTTTTTGGATGAGCACGAGGGCGAACTCGTAGAGCGGGGCGAAATTATCGCTGGCGAAAAACGGCTCGGTGTTGGCGGCGCCGACGGGGGCGGCGGCGAGGTGGTAATCGAGTTTGCCGTTGGATTCGGTGCGGGCGGGCGTGGCGCCTTTCGTTTTTAAGCCGAGGCAGTGATCGGCCCAGCCGTCGATGAGCCAGTGAACGTCGGTGGTGATGGCTTCGACGTATTCGATTTCCTCTTTCGTAGGATTGGTGTCGTCCATCCGGAGGTTGCACTGGCCGGCGTTTTCGCGGGCGAGGCCGAAGTTGAGGCAAATGGATTTGGCGTGGCCGAGGTGAAGGTAGCCGTTGGGCTCGGGCGGGAAGCGGGTGATGATCTTCGCGTGGCGTTGCGCGGCGACATCCTGGGCGACGATGTCGCGGATAAAGTCGGACGGCGCAGGCGTGGCGGCGGAAGGATCGGCTTCGGTCATAGCGGGAAAACGTGCGGACCGGCGCGGCGCGAATCAACGCCGCAGTTGCAGGCGTGGGCTTGACGCATGGAAAGCGGGCTCGCTTTATGGCGGCTCGGATCTGCCTTTGCGAGCGTAGCACAATGGATAGTGTAGTAGCCTCCGAAGCTATTGATCTGGGTTCGATTCCCAGCGCTCGCACCAGCCTTCGCCCGCGGGGCTTCGGCTGGCGGGCCAGCTTTCGGAGGGACGGGAGGTGTTGCAGGCACGGTAGGTTGATTTTGGCGAAGGCTGCGCGCCGTAGCTCGGCGGAGGTGGGCGAGAGGTTGCTCGCGGATGGATCGCGCGTTTACGATTTTTGTATGACCTACGTGTATCTGATCGAGAGCGTTCATGAACCAGCGCAGCGCTACGTCGGGCATACGGCCGACCTGAAGGAGCGACTGGCGATGCATAACGCGGGGAAATCACTGCACACGGCCAAACATCGTCCGTGGAATTTGGCTTGTTACCTCGCGTTCGCGGACGAAAAGAAAGTGCGAGCGTTTGAGCGATACTTGAAATCGGGATCTGGCCGTGCTTTCTCGAACAGGCGGCTTTGGTAGAGTGTTGGTTGTGGCTAGAACGGGCCCTGCGCCCGCGGCGCCTCAGCTGGCGGGCCAGCTGCTTGACGTGGGAGGGCGCGCCCGCAGCCTCGTCGGCCGATGCAGAATGTCGTCATCGCGAAACCCTACCGCTTCGTCGCGCCGCATCCGGGCAAATTATGGTGGCGGTTGTTTCGCCCGCTCCTGCCACTCTATCTTCGCAAGAGCCACGGCATCGTCGGCGTGGAGTGTCGAGGAGTGGAGCGGCTCCGCGCCTCGCTCGACGCGGGCCACGGCATCATGCTCGCGCCGAACCATTGCCGGCCACCCGACCCGATGGTGCTCGGCGCGCTCTCCTATCAGGTCGGGCGGCCGCTCTACATTATCGCGAGCTGGCATTTGTTTATGCAGGACGCGTTGCAAACATTCCTGCTGCCGCGGCTCGGCGTGTTTAGCATTTATCGCGAGGGCGCGGATCGCGAGGCGTTGAAAACGGCGATGCGACTCACGGCGGAGGCGCAGCGCCCGCTGGTGATTTTTCCCGAGGGCGTCATCTCGCGGCACAACGACAAACTTAACAACCTCATGGAGGGCGCCGCGCTCATGGCGCGCGGTGCCGCCAAGCAGCGCGCCGCCGCGAACCCTCCCGGCAAAGTCGTCGTTCATCCCGTCGCCATCCGTTATTTTTTCGAGGGCGATGTGCGCGCCGCCGTCGAGCCGGGCCTGCGCGAGATCGAGCGCCGGCTCTCGTGGCGGCCGCATGACGATCTGCCATTGGAGGCACGCATCGCGAAAATCGGCGGAGCGCTGCTGGCGTTGAAAGAACTCGAATATTTCGGCACCGCGCAGACGGGCACTCTTCCCGAGCGACTTGAAAAACTCATCGACCGCCTGCTCCTCCCGCTCGAAACCGAGTGGGCCAAGGGCCGTCGCGAAAAGGAAATCGTTGCGCGGGTGAAAGCTCTGCGCAACGCCATCGTGCCCGACATGGCCAACGGCGCGCTCGCCGAGCCCGAACTCCAGCGCCGCTGGCGGCACCTCGCGGACATCTATCTCGCCCAGCAACTCGCGTTTTATCCGCCCGATTATCTTTCCGCGCACCCGACGCCCGAGCGCCTGCTCGAAACGGTCGAGCGCTTCGAGGAGGATCTCACCGACACGGCGCGCATCCGTGCGCCAATTCGCGCGGTGGTCGAAGTCGGCGAAGCGATTGAAGTCTCGCCCGAGCGCACGCGCGGCGCCGATGGCGACCCGCTCATGTCGGCCGTGCGCGAACAACTCGAAACCATGCTCGCCGCCAACGCCCGCCGCCCATGAACCTGAACGCGTTTTCCCATATCGGCGTGCGCGTCGGCTTCGTGGCCGTCGCGCTCGTGCTCTGGTTTTGGACGCAGCGCCTCATCAGCGCCAAGGCCCCCGTCAACAACGGCGTGGGCGACCGGCTGCACGACTGGAGCGCGCCATTACACGCGTGGCTGACGGCGAACACGCGCGCGACCAACCTCACGCTCATCCTCACCTCGGCGCTGATCGACGTGTTCGGGCTCTACCTCTTCGCGAGCGCGATCTTCGGGCCGACGCTCCAGCCGTTCATCGCGATCCTGATCGTGTTTGGGTTGCGGCAAACGTGCCAAGCGATCTGCACGCTGCCGATTCCGCCGGGTGCGATCTGGCGGGATCCGGGTTTTCCCTCGCTGCTGGTGACCTACGGCACGAGCAACGATTTCTTTTTTTCGGGACACACGGCGATCTCGGTGCTGGGCGCGCTGCAGCTCATCCACACCGCGCCGCCGTGGCTCGCGGTGCTTGGGATCATCGTCGCCGCCGTCGAAGCGATCACGGTCATCATCCTGCGCGCGCACTACACGATGGACGTGTTTGCGGCGCTCTTCACCGCGTGGGGCGCGGATGTGCTCGCGCGGCATCTGGCGCCGCCACTCGATCTCTGGCTTGGGCGGTTGGGCTGATTTTGGGAAGCCCGGTTCGACCGGCTGGGTTTACTTATTCTGCCGCGAGAAGCGGTGAACGAGAAAGTAGTAGAGCGCGCCGATCACGGCGAGACCGCCAATCAGCCAAAGGCTGAGAGTGCGAAGGTCACCCTTCATCAAGGCCTCGTCCTCGTGCGCTTTCAGGCCGACCCAGCAGAGCACGGCGCACCACAGGGCGGAGCCGATCAGGGTGAAGATGGAAAATTTCAGGTAGTTGAGGCGCACGATGCCGGCGGGGATGCCGATGAGATGGC
>JANYBX010000041.1 GCA_025360615.1 Opitutia bacterium | reverse complement strand
CACCGCAAGCTCGCGTTCGGGTCGCCCTTTAGCTCTGCTCGGCCACGCCGAACCATGCCTCGAAACCGAAACGCTTCCTTCGCTGCGCGCACCTCCAGCGCGCGAACGGGTTTTTAGGAGTCCCCTAGTCGATGAACCGGCGGCGAGCCCATAGAGTGACGAACGCCATCCCCACGAGATTCAGGCAGACCAAGGCTAGCATGATCGCATCGAACGCATGATCGTTCGAAATGAAATGGGTGCGCAGTTGGACGAGGAACGTCAGAACGCCGAGATTGGTGACGACGATGAAGGCTCCACTCGCGGCATACATGCGCCTGATAAATTTTTCCTCGGCTGGTGATCGGACGTGGCGCAGCGCTTCGCGTCGCCCGCGATGGTTGGCGAACAGGCCGATCAGAGGCGCGGCCAAGGCGGTAAATGATGAAAGCGAGACGACCGCCTTGGCCGCCGCGCCGCCTTTGCCGATGGCACCGGTTATCGTGGCTGACGTCGCGATTTGAACGGAGACCACGGGGAGCGCGCTGAGGACCACGGTGGTAAACATCACACCGGGCGTGGTGAAACCGAGCGAGCGCTCGACGAGGCTCTCGACCTGATCACGCAACATGCCGCGCCCGCGCGAGAGGCGTTGCTTCACGGTGTCTTCGCTGAGGTCGAGGGCGGTGGCGACGCGCTCGACAGAATGGTGTTCACGATAGAAGAGGATCAACGGCTCGCGATAGGCTTCCGGCAGTTGCTCAAGGGCGCGCCAGACGATCGAGGCTTCCTCGCGGGTGACGGCGTGGTCGTGCGGGCTGGGTGTGTCGGAGACAGATTCAGCCGTGGTCTCCAGTGACGCGGCGGGTCGATCAGCGCGGCGGGTTTGCTGGCGGACAAAATTGTGGCCGAGGTTGCGGGTGATGCCGCAGAGCCAGCTTTTGAATTTGGCAGGCTCGTCGAGTCCCCGGAGCTGGTTCCACCCGGCGATGAACGCTTCCTGGGCGATGTCCTGACTGCGGGCAAAGTCCCCGCAGATGCTGTAAGCGAGCGAGGCGACGAGCGTCTGGTGGCGCGCCACGAGCCGGCCGTAAGCGGCCTGGTCTCCACTCCGCGCGAGGGCGAGCAATTCGAGATCGTTGGTCTCCGACGGGGCCGACATGGTTTTCATATCCAGTCAGTGGTCGCTGGCCGGAGCGAGGTGACAGAGAATCGGAATGAATCGGAATTCCGGCGGCAGGGGGAACGCGGAGCGGCTCAACCCGGCGGCCAGGTCATCTGGCGCTGGGCGAGCAGATGCACATGGAGGTGCGGGACGGATTCGGTGGCGTCGGGGCCGTGGTTGATGACGAGACGGAAGCCCTTCGCGAGGTTGAGCTTTTTCGCCATCGCGCCGGCGGTGAGAAGCAGGTGGCCGAGCACGGCTTGGTCGGCGGGTGTCGCTTCCCCGACGCGCGGGATGGGTTTTTTGGGAATGATGAGCAGGTGGACGGGCGCCTGTGGCTGGATGTCGTGGAGCACGATGCAGTGCTCGTCATCGTGCTCGATCTTCGCGGGGATTTCGCGGTCGATGATTTTTTGAAAGAGAGTCTTCGACATGGTCTCGGACGTTGAACCACGGAGGCATAGAGGTCACGGAGGAATCAGGCTGAATTGTTCCTTATGACCTCAGTGCCTCTGTGGTTATTATAAAAATAGTAGCTGCAGATTGGCCGTGCGGGCGGTGCGGGCGGCGGTGAGTTCGCGGATGAACGCGAGAGCCTCGGTGTAGTCGCGCTGGCGGCGCGAGGTGGCGCGTTTTTCCGGAGGGAGCAGGGCAGGGCGGAGATTGGTGACGAGCAGCGTGGATTCGCGGAAGGATGCGAGTTGTTTCAGGCCGGTCATGATCCCGGCTCGCGTGAAAAGCGGCGTGGCGGCATGCGGCGTGGCGACGGCATCCCAGTGGAAAAAACCGTGGCGGGGAAGATCGGCGAAGAGTTTCGCGAGGAGCTTGGCGGCGGCGGTGTTGAACGCGGCGTCGAAGGTCGCGGCGAACTCGGGATGCTCGGCGGTTTGGGTTTCGAGGTCGGCGAGGCTGAAGGTGATCGCGGTCTTGATCTGCTCGGCGAGGTAGAGATCGCGGCCGGTGACCTGCGCGAACAGCTCGTTGATGAAATGCAGGCGACGCAGGTCGTCGCGAGAGCGGGGGGGCACGAGCGTAATTACGCGGGCGATGAGGCCACGCTAGGCTTTAGACGGCCTTCTCGATGAGCAGCCGCTGATACAATTCGGGAGCTTCCGCTTGGACGATTCTCAGCAGCGCTTCCTTTTTTCTCTTCGCACTGATGGCGAGCGTCACGAAGTTGGAAACAGCTAGAGCAGCCATCCACCATGTCGGATCCTTAAAAATCGAGGGATTGTTCACGAGGGCTCGAATGCCGAAGACCAAGACGGCGCTTATGCAGAGTAGGAACGCTAGCTTTTGGCGAGTTCTTGGGAAGGCGTCGGTTTTTAGTTCATCCCAGGGCTTCTGAGCTTCGGCGTTTCGGAGTCGGTCGGCACGCGCTTGGGCTAGGGTGTTCATAATAGTTAAAGCGTCTCTGGGGTGGGTCGCGAATCGCTCACCGGCTTTCCGGCTTCTGCTTTTCCAAGCTGCTGATTTCGTCGACGAATTCGGTGACGTCGCGGAATTCCTTGTAGACGCTAGCGAAGCGAACGTAGGCGACCTGGTCAATGTGGCGGAGGCGCTGCATCACGCCTTGGCCGAGGGCGGGGGAGGGGATTTCGCTGTCGAATTGGGCCTCGACGGAATCGATCACGTCTTCGACCAGCATGGTGATTTGCTCGATGTCGATAGGGCGTTTGTGACACGCCGCGCGGACGGCGCGGGTGAGTTTCTCGCGGTCGAAATCCTCGCGGCGGCCATCGCGTTTAATGACGACCATGCCGTCGCGGACGAGTGTCTCGGTGGTGGTGAAGCGGTGGCTGCACTCAAGGCATTCGCGGCGGCGGCGAATGGTGTTACCCTCCTTGCTGATGCGGGAGTCGATGACTTTGTCCTCGATGGACGTGCATTTGGGGCAGCGCATTTTTTTAAGGCCGGAGGCGAGGGGCGTCAGGCGAGAGGCTAGTTCAGCGACAAAAAGTTTTTCAGAATCGTCATCCCACCTTCGGTGGCGATGGACTCGGGGTGAAATTGCACGCCCCAGATCGGAAGCGTGCGATGGCGCAGGCCCATGACCTCGCCCTCGGCGGTCTCGGCGGTGATTTCGAGCGCGGCGGGAAACGTGGCGCGCTCGACTAGCAGCGAGTGGTAGCGCGTGGCGGCGAAACCTTGCGGCATGCCACGGAAAACGTCGGTATCCTTGTGCAGGATCGGTGAGGTCTTGCCGTGCATGAGTCGGCCGGCGCGAACGACTTTACCGCCATAGAAATGCCCGATGGACTGGTGGCCGAGGCACACGCCGAGGATGGGTTTTTTCCCCGCGAAGGCGCCGATCATGTCGAGGGAAACGCCGGCCTCGGCGGGCGAGCACGGGCCGGGCGAGATGAGCACGCGGTCGGGGTTGAGCGCGAGCGCCTCGGCGGGGGTGATCTCGTTGTTGCGGAACACGCGTTGTTCGACGCCCAGTTGCCCAAAATATTGGACGAGGTTGAAGGTAAACGAGTCGTAGTTGTCGATGACGAGCAGCACGGTGGTTTGCGGGAGATTACCTCGTGGATTGAAAGCAGGGTCAAGCGCGCGGCGCGCGGCCGCCTTGAACTTCCAACGTCCAACATCGAACATCCAACTCCCAATGTCGGAAGGACAAGCCGGCGCGCTCGTTGGATTTTCCCCGGGGTAGATTGAAATTCGAGGTTGGATGTTGGGAGTTGGATGTTGGATGTTCGGCGCTTCGCCGCCGATGCCCGAACACTTCCAGCTTTTAAAGACCGACACAGCCACTGCCGCCCGCTGCGGCCGGCTCCGCACGCGGCACGGCACGATCGAGACGCCGATCTTCATGCCGGTCGGCACGCAGGGCACGGTGAAATCGCTCACGCCTTCGCATCTGCGCGAGATCGGTGCGCAGATTATTCTCGGCAACACCTACCATCTTAACCTGCGCCCGACGTCCGAGTTGATTCGCGAGCTCGGGGGACTGCACAAATTCATGGGCTGGGATGGGCCGATCCTGACGGACAGCGGTGGCTTTCAGGTTTTCTCCTTGGCGAAACTCCGCGAGATCCGCGATGACGGCGTGGCGTTTCAATCGCACCTCGACGGCGCGAAACTGTTTCTCGGGCCGAAGGAGGTCATGGGCATCCAGCAAAATCTGGGCAGCGACATCGCGATGGTGATCGATGAATGTCCGCCCTGGCCCTGCGAGCGTGACGCGTGCGCGCAGGCGGTCGCGCGGAGCCACCGCTGGGCTCAACAGTGCAAACAGATCGCCACCGACAGCGGGTTTCTCGCGGCGGGACATCATGTGTTCGCGATCGTGCAAGGTTCGACGTTCGACGATCTTCGCCGTGAGGCGGCTGAGTCGCTGGCAGCGCTGGCCCGTAATCGCGCAGCTCGAAGTGGATTACCTCAAGCCCGCTTTCATGGGTGACCAGCTCGACATTCGGTCGCGCATGACCCGCACCAGCCGGGTGAGCTTCCGCATCGAGCACGAGATTTTCCGTGGCGATGTCCGCGTGCTCA
>JANYBX010000022.1 GCA_025360615.1 Opitutia bacterium | reverse complement strand
CGGGGGCGGGGGTGTCGAAGACGGCGAGCATGGCGAAAGGCAAGAGAGGGTTTTAACCGCTGATGGCGCGGATGTGGCGGATGGATTTAAGTGAGCGGCAGACCATCCGCTTGATCAGCGTTATCAGCGGTTAAATTTCAGAGTCCGTTAGTTCAGGCGGTCCAGGGGCGCGGGGGCGCGGCGAGGGTGAAGTCGGTCAGCTCGAGCGTGAGGTTCGGATTATAGGCGGGGTCGTGCTTCAGCTCGGTGGCCCAGCGCTTCATCATGTGCTCGACCTCAGCGCGGAAGCGCTCGTGTTTCTCGGGCGTGTCCTCAGCACCGCGACTCACGGACTCGTGGTGGTAGAGCTCGGCGAACGGGGTCCAGAGATTGCGGTGGCCGGCAGCACGGACTTTCAGACAAAAATCGATGTCGTTGAAAGCGATCGAGAGATTTTTTTCGTCGAGCCCGCCGACTTGGTCGAAGATTTTTTTCTGGATGACAAGGCACGCGGCGGTCACGGCGCCGTAGTTTTGGACGAGGCGCGCGCGGTTGAAAACGCCTTCGGTATTTCTCGGGAAATCGCGGAACGCGTGACCGGCGACGCCGCCGAGGCCGATGATGACACCGGCGTGCTGGACCGTCTCGTTGGGATAATAAAGCATCGCGCCGACGCAGCCGATGCCGGGGCGGAGGGCTTGCGAAACCATTTCGTCGAGCCAGCCGGGGGTGATGACTTCGAGATCGTTGTTGAGGAGGCCGAGGACGGTGCCGCGGGCGTGCTGCGCGGCGTGGTTGTTGATCGCGCTGTAGTTGAAAGGCGCGGCGTAAGGGATGACGCGGACGGATTTTTTCGCGGCGATTTCCTTGAGGTAGGCGAGGGTCGCAGGGTCGTCGGAGCCGTTGTCGATGATGAGGATTTCGTAGTTCGGGTAGGTCGTCTTCGCGAGAATGCTGTCGACGCAGCGCTGGAGGAATTTGAGGCCGTTGCGCGTGGGGATCAGCAGCGAGACGAGAGGTGGATTCGCGGGGAGCGGATACTTCACACGCCAGTGATCGCCGGGGACGGGGAGGAGTTCGATGGGTTGGTTCTGGCGTGCGAAATGATCGGTGAGCGCGCGGCGGGCGGCTTCGACGGGATAATTTTTTTCGCTGGAGAGGAGGGCGGTGGAGCCGGGGATGGCGCGCCAGTGGTAGAGGACTTTCGGGATGTGGCGGATGCGCGCGGGGTCTTTGATGAGGCTGACGATGCGGAGCGCGAGGTCCCAGTCTTGCGAGCCTTCGTAACCGACACGGAAGCCGCCGGCTTCGCGCACGAGGGCGGCGCGGTAGACGGTGAGGTGCGAGGTGTAGTTCTGCGCGAGGAAGAGGTCGGGCAGGAAATCAGGTTTGAAATACGGTTCGTGGCGGTGGCCTTCCTCGTCGATTTTATCCTCGTCGCTGTAGATGAAATCGGTGTCGGGGTGGGCGTTGAGGAGCGTGACGACTTCGTGGAGGGCGTGCGGGGTGAGTTCGTCGTCGTGATCGAGGAGGGCGATGAATTCGCCGGTGGCGAGGGCGAGGGCGGAGTTGGAGGCGGCGGAGATGTGGCCGTTTTTTTCGCGGAAGCAGACCTTGATGCGCGGGTCGGCAGCGGCGTATTTTTCGAGGAGGGGGCGAACGTGCGGGGCGGTCGAGGCGTCGTCGGCGAGACAGAGTTCCCAGTTGTTATAGGTCTGCGCGCCGATGGAGGCGATGGCTTTGGCGAGCCATTTTTCCGGGGTGTTGTAAACGGGGACGACGATGGAGACGAGCGGGCGGCGCGGGAGATGGCGGCTGCTTTCGCGGAGGGCGCTGAGGCGGTCGTTGGAGAGCGTGTCGTAGTTGACGACCCAGCGCTCGTAAGAGGTGAGGTCGGCGATGTCGAAGAGGTCGCCGACTTGGAGTTCGGTGCGGAAAAAAACCTGCCAGCGGCCCTCGACGTCGCCGACTTCGAGGACGATGAAGGTGTCGCCGTCGAGGAGTTCGACCTCGATTTTCCAGCCGCAGTATTCGGCTTGAGGTTTTTCGCGGACGGCGGCGAGGACATCCATGCGCTTGAGGCCGTAGACGCCGGGATAGGTGCGCGTGTTGATCGTGGCTCGGATGTGCTTGAGGTGGGTGCCGTCGTCGGCGAAGCACCAGCCGCGGAGGGAAAGTTTGCGCGGGGCGAAACCCCAGCGATTCGGATAATCGACGCTGAAGGGGAGGGCGCGCTGGGCAGGCGCGGCAAACTGAGTGAGCGCGGAGGGGAGCTTCGGCAGGGCGGGCAACTCCAGCGCGGGCAGGGCGGGAGCCGCACTGCGCGGCGCGGGTTTGGAAAACTGGCGGCGGAGGGCGCGCAGCGGCGAGGTGACCTGCCACGAGAAGCTGCGCTGCATGACGCGGATCTTTTCGTCGCGCTGGCGGATGAGTTCATCGCGCTGGCGGATGATCTCCAATTGTTCGCGGAGGCGGCCACTGATGTCGGCGATGGCGCGGGCGCTTTGATCGGCGAGGGCGGTGCCTTGGGCGCGGAGTTCGTTGATCTGGTGATGCGCGAAATCGATTTGGTTTTGGAGTTGTCCGCGGACGCCTTCGAGGCGGTCAACTTCGAGGTCGAGAGCGGTCATCTGTTTGCGCGCGGCGGAGAGGAGCGTCTCGGCCTGGACGCGGAGGGTCTCGCTGCGGGCGAACTGGGGGCGGAGAATGGTCAGGGCACGATCAAGGTTTTCGGAATGCTGACGCGTGGCCGTGAGCGCGGTTTCGAGCTGCGTGGCGTGCTGCGTGGTGAGGCGATTCGATTCCTCGAGGCGGGTGATGTGTTCGCCGGAGAGGCGCTGGGTGTCGGCGGTGATCTGCTCGAGGTTCTTCGCGTGCTGGGCGGTGAGTTCGTAGTGGCGCTGGGCGTCGGCGAGGGCGGCTTCCTTGGCGGCGAGCTGGCGGGCTTGGAGGCCGCGGGTGGCGTCGAGGGAGATTTCGAGCTGGCGGATGAGGAGGCCGAGGTGCGCGAGTTCGGGCGCGGGTGCGGCGGCGAGGAGCGTGGTCTCGGTGGTGAAGGGGTCGGAAGCGAGCGACCAATCGGTGGCGGCGGGGCGGGCGAGGGTGGCGGCGTAGAAGCCGGCGAGGGCGCGGGTGTTCGTGGCGGCGTCGAAGTGAGCGCGGGCGAAGGTGGCGGCGTTTTGGCCGAGGGTGGCGCAGAGGGGCGCGTCGGCGAAGAGGCGCTGGCAGGTGTCGGCGATTTCCTCGGGCGCACCGGTTTTCAGGAAGACGGCCTCGCGGCCATCCTGCATGAGGAGGGCGAGATTGGTCGCGGGGAGGACGACGGGTTTGCCGGCGGCGAGGAACTCAGGGAGTTTCGAGGGCAGGCGGAAATCGTTGAACGCGCCGGGGTGGCCGGGTTGCACGAGTACGTCGGCGAGCGCGAGGAGCCGGGGGAGTTTCGCTTTTTCGACGAAGCCGAGATCGAGGACGAAATTTTTGTAATCGAAGGCGAGCGAGGCGAGAAAGGTGGGCGAATTGAAACCGGTGCGGATGAGACGGGTGGGCGTGCCGCGCTGGTTGAGAAGGGCGACGGCGAGGTATAGTTCGCGCATCTCGGGCTCGTTGGCGAAGGTGTTGCTGCCGGTGAAGACGAGGATTTTTTCCTCGGGCCTGAGGCCGAGCTCGGTGCGAAGCGCGGGATCGGCGGGCTGGGGCGAGTAGAGGGAGAAATCGACGGGGGGCGGCAGGAGCTGCGCGGGAATGCCGGCGGGGATGTGCTCGCGGAGTTTATCGACGATGTGCGTGACGCCGTCGGCGACGCGGAGAAAACTTTCGTGGCGGAGCGGATGCGGCAGGCCGTCGACGAGCCAGCGGTCGATGGCGTCGGGCGCGGCGGTGCGGAGGTCGGCGAAGGTTTGGCCGGTGTAAGCTTCGAGGAGGTGGCGCTCGTTATCCTCAAGGTGGATGAGGACGCGGGCGGGAGTTTTGACCGCGCGCTGGTAGGCGAGGACGAATTTGCGGACGCCTTCGCGCGGGGTCCACGCGTGGATGAGATCGGCGGGGCGGGCGTCGGGGAAGAGGCCGGGTTTGGCGAGGACTTCGGCGTAGGTCGCGGGGATGAAAAGCGGGGCGTGAATCGCGGAGATCGTTTCCCGGGCGGAGGGCACGGCGACGACGCAGGCGTGGCCGGCGGCGCAGAGGGCGTTGGCGAAGCCGGCGATGTGGTTGAGGCTGTTGGTGGTGAAGTCGCCGTAGTTGACGAAAAGAATGTTCACGCGAAGGAAGAGGGGCGAGGGAAGGAGGAACGTGGCGAGGGGCGCGGGCCGTAAATAAAAAGGCAGACCGGCGACGGTGCGCGGGTCTGCCGGGGAGGTAAATGCGGATTTATCAGAGTTTGAAACCGGCGGCGGTCGAGTCCGCGAGGAACATTTTCACGGTGTCGAGCGACAGGGCGGTCAGGTCAAAGCCGATCATCTTCGCGGCCTTGGCGAGGATGTCGTGGGGGACGGTGATGATCGCGCAGCCGGCTTCCTCGGCTTGGAAAAGATTCAGGACTTCGCGGGTGCTGGCCCAGAGGAGCTCGGCTTTCGGCAGCTCGGTGAGGAAGGCGCCGCTGGCGCGCATGATCGGCATCGGGTCAACGCCGGTATCGGCGATGCGGCCGGCGAAGACGGAGACGACGGCGGGCACGGCGGGGTTGAGCGCATCGGCGACGCCGCGAACCTGGGCGAGCGTGAGGAGGGCGGTGACGTTGAGCTTCACGCCTTGCAGGCCGAGTTCCTTAATCAGCGGGAGACAGGATTCGCCTTTGGAGTTGGTGATCGGAATCTTGGTGTAAACGTTCGGAGCCCAGGAATTGATCATGAGGGCCTGGCGTTTCATATCGACGACGTCGTCGGTGAAAACCTCGAGCGAGATGGGCTTGGCGGTGACGGTTTGGAGGATGTCCTTGGCGAATGCCTCGTAGTCCTTGATGCCGGCCTTCTTCATGAGGCTGGGATTGGTCGTGAGACCCTTGATGTAGGGCTTGGCGTAGAGTTCGAGGATGCCGGCTTTATCGGCGCCGTCGGCGTAGAGCTGAACTTTGAGATCGTTGAGGGATTTCATGGTTGAGTGGGTAGCAGTGAGATTTCGGGAATGGGAGTGGGCAAGGATTTAGTTTGGCGCGGACGCGGACTTGAAGCTGCGCCAGCTGGCGAGCGGACGCAACGCGAGGGCGATGAGCGCGAGCTGGCTGGAG
>JANYBX010000153.1 GCA_025360615.1 Opitutia bacterium | reverse complement strand
CGTTTTCTCGGTCGCGAGGCGGTCGGCGGGCGCGTGCTCCACCGCCATGATTTGGTCGACGAAGCTTTTCCAATCGAAATTGGAGGCGAGTCCGGCGACTTGGAGCGAGGTGGAGGAGGGCATGGGCGTGAACGAGGCGGGATGCCCCGAACCTCTATCGGCACGCCCGCGGCGGAAGTTTAGCGGCCGATGCGCGAAAGGATGTTCACGAAATTTTCCCCAGATTCTCTTTAAGCTCCCGGTTTATCGCGCCGATTGCTCTCAACGTTGAGGCAATTGCCAAGACCGGCGCGACTCGGAGCCGTCCAACCCAAGTCCGACCGCGACACGGAAGTCGCACTCAGGAATCAAGGAAGATTACCATGTCAATCGTCATCAATTCGAACATCGCGGCCACCACCGCCTCGAACAACCTCACCGCCTCCAACAATATGTTGCAGAAGAGCCTTGCCCGGCTCTCCAGCGGTTCCCGCATCACCAACCCTTCAGACGACGCGGGCGGTCTCGCCCTCGCCACGAAGTTGACGGCCGCCTCGCACCGGCAAGGTGCGGTGCAAAACAACATCGGCAACGCCACCTCCCTGCTTCAGACGCAGGACGGCGCGCTGAAAGTCGCCAGCAAGATTCTCGACCGTATCAGCGAGCTCAAGACGCTCTATGCCGATCCGACCAAGAACGCGTCCGACTTGGCCAACTACGACTCCGAGTTCGTCGCGCTGCAGAGCCAGCTCTCGGCGACCGCCACGGAAACGTTCAACGGCGTCAGCCTGTTCGGCACGACGGCGGTCTCCGTGTCCACCACGGAAGCTGTCAGCACCTCGGCGGCCGTGTCCCTCGCGGGCCGCGATCTCACGAGCACCTCCACGGGTGTCGGCGTCCTCGTCGCCACCGGTGTCACCGCCCTCTCGGGCGTCACGATCGCGAACATCACCGCCGCCATCCAAAACGTCGCCACGTTCCGCGCCTCCAACGGTGCTGAACAAAGCCGCCTTGGTTTCGCCTCGGAGCTGCTCATCTCCAACAAGGCCAATCTGGAAGCCGCCAGCAGCCGCATCACCGATGTGGACGTGGCGCAGGAATCCACGCAGTTGGCGCGGTATAACATCCTGGTCCAATCGGGCACATCCATGTTGCTCCAGGCGAATCAATCCGCGCAGATCGCGTTGAAACTCCTCCAGTAAACGCCGCCCAGGGATTGTCCTGATTTCGCCCAAGCCTGGCCGCCCTCAAAGCGGCCAGGCCCCGAGCGGAACCAATGACAGACCTGCGGAGGCCCCGGCAAAAGGAGGCGGTCGCGAGACCGGCCCACCGAGCCATGCAGTCGTGATGTTAGGTTTAGTGCTACAAGGCCCCGGCTCACCCCGGGGCCTTCGCATTTCCGGATGACCCTCCCACCCCGGCGCACGATCTCATCACCAAACGCCCACCGCTTTTACCCCAAGCGATTGGGATCAGAGGCGGGCCGCGAGCTCGCTCGCGCTCCGCTTCACCCCGCTCAAGCTCCCGCAATCATTTCAGCCACGATCGCGCCCACGGTTTCATGGCGATTAAAGTGCTCGTAGATCCGCCGCCGCTCCGCCGGGCCCATCGCCAGCGCGCGTTCGCAGGCGAGCGCGAGGCCCGCCAAATCACCGTGCGGATACCGCACGATGAGCCCGGGCTCATGCAGTTCATCCAGGCGCCCGCCGCCCGCGGAATCTTCCGATACCGGCACCAGCCCGAGGCAGCCCGACCAGAATGGCCGGTCGGTGTGCGTGTGCCGCATCGCGGGTGTCGTGAACTTGCGGCCTTCGGGACAGTGTCCGACTTTGAAACGTGCGCCCAGGTTCTGCCGGTCGGCGACCGGGAGCGAATGATCGCAGAGCGCGACGAAACGGTCGCGAAATTTCCCCTGGAGAAACTCGATCTGGCGCGCGCGGTGCGGCGTGAGGCCGAGCTGCGAGCCGAGGAAAACAATTTTCTCCTCGGGCGCCTCGACCCAGGGCGCGGCGAAAGGAATGAGGTTCGCCACCCAGCTCCGGTGCACCACCCGGCAGGGGCGCGGGAGCGCGGCCAGCGCGGATGCCGCCAGGGGCAGTTCATCATGGATCAGCACCGAGAGATGCGGGGCGATCTCGGCGAAGCACGGCATCGTGCGGCTCGCCTCGTCAAAGGCGTAATAAAGCGTGCGGATGCCGCGGCGCGAAAGCTGCGCGAGCAGCCGGCCGATCAC
>JANYBX010000532.1 GCA_025360615.1 Opitutia bacterium | reverse complement strand
GAGGGCGTGATGCGCATCGTAGCGCGCGTAGTTCGAGATGACAAGCTGGCGGGCGACGCGGGTGCGGCGGTTCACCACGATGGGGCCGATGAGGTTGACGGTGGCCTCGACGGGATCCTGGCGCTGAAGGGTGACGATGTTGAGGATCATCGCCTCGGAGGGGGAGTGGAGGTCGAGCTGGAGGGCATCCTCGTCGAAGATTTCGGGTTCGTAGCCGGGGACGATGCCGCCGGGCTCGATGACGATGAAGTGAATGCCGTCCTGCGAGCCGCAGAGTTTCATCCAGAGGAAGGGCAGGTGGTCGGGGAGGTAGAGGAGTTCCGCGCGCCGGTGATCGGCGAAGCCAATGATGCCTTGCGGGAGGATGATTTCGTTCGCCGGAGCGGCATCGAAGACGGTCGGGTAGATTTCAGGGATAACTTTCATGGAGCGCGGGCGGGGTTGGATTATTTCAGGTAATCGAGAAGGGAGAGGCGCATGATGCTGGCGGCGGACTGGAGCGCGGCTTGGTAGGCGGTCTGGGTCTGGTTGAGTTTGACGATGGCAGTGGGCAGATCGACATCGGTCTCGGTGGAGATGGCGCTATCGAGGTTGTCCGCGATGGTTTTTTGCTGGCTCTGGACAGCTTCGATGCGGGTCTGGATGCCGCCGTGCTGGGCGAGCGAAGAGACGAGGGTATCCTCATCGGAGATGAGGTTGGTCTGCGCGGCGGTGACGGCGGAGGTGCTGTTGATGGCGAGCGCGTCACGGAGGGCGACGAGGTGGGTCATGAAGGAGCCGATGCCGGTGTTGGTCGCGCCCGTAGTGGAAGCGGTGATACTGGAATTTTCCGTGATTTGGATCGAAGCCTGGCTGGCGTTGCCGGCGTAGGCGACGGCGGTGATGTCGCCACTGACGCGGGTGGCGGTGAAGGGCGTGGTGGCGACGGCGGTGCCGGCGAAAAGGTGTTCGCCGCGAAACTGGGTGTTGGCGAGCTGGAGAGTGTGCTCAATGAGTTGGTTGATCTCGCCGGCGTAGGCGGTGGCGGCCTCGGGGCTGAGGATGCCGGCGCCGAGGGTGCCGACCTCGGTGGCGCGATCGGAGACTTGCTTGAGGCCTTGCAGATTGGAATAGGTGGCTTGGCTGAGCTCGAGGGCGCGGCTGGTGTTTTTAGCGTATTGCGCGATCTGGCGCTGGTCGGACTGGAGGGTGAGCACGAGGCCGACGGAGCGGGGATCGTCTTCGGCTTGGAAGATGCGCTGTCCGGTCGCGACTTGGTTCTGCAGTTTGGCCTGCTTGGCGCCGGACCTCTGGATCTGGGAGAGGATGTCGTCGGAGACGGTGTTGCTGGCAATTCTCATGGGAGGAGGGATCAGCGGCCGAGGCGGTTGACGATTTCGTCGAGGAGGCTGTCCA
This sequence comes from Opitutia bacterium, assembly GCA_025360615.1. Lineage (GTDB taxonomy): Bacteria > Verrucomicrobiota > Verrucomicrobiia > Opitutales > Opitutaceae > Tous-C4FEB. The sequence continues at coordinate 3,477 of JANYBX010000532.1, read as the reverse complement.
CGACGTTGAACACGCGGGAGGAGGCTTGGAACGCGCGCTGAAATTTCAGGAGGTCGGCCATCTCTTCGTCGAGGTTGACGCCGCTGGAGGAATCGCGCTGCGCGCGGACAAGGGTCTCGATGCTCGTCTGGGAATCGACGGTGGCATTCGCATCGGAGAGATCCTGCCCGAGCTGGGCGACGCTGAGGGCGAAAAAATCGGAGTAGGTGCCGTTGATGGCAGCCCCGCCGGAGGTGGCGAACGACTGGTTCGCGAGCTGGGCGACGGCGAGGGCGGTGGTGTTGTCGCCGACGGGGCCGCCGTTGCTGGCCTTCACGTTGGCGGCGGTGATGGTGGAGGTGACGGTGAGCGCGGCGGCGGTGGTGCCAGCGGCGACGAAGAAATTTCCGCCGGCGATGGCGGTCGGGTTGTAGGCGGCGTTGACGGAGGTGACGAGCTGGCTGGCGAGCGCGTCGAGGCTGTCGCGAATGGTTTTGATGCCGCCGTCGCGCGCGGTGAGTTCGCCCTTGATGGAGCCGGAGCCGAGCGCAAGCACGGTGGCGGGCGAGCCGGCGGTGATGGTGGTGCCGGTGAAGGCGACGGTGCCTTGCACGACGCCGAGGGTGACGAGGGGGACATCGGCGCCGCTGCCGTTGAGCGAGACGACCTGCACTTGGCCGCCGGTGCCGGGGCGGACTTCGATGGGGATGATGGCGGCGAGTTGTTCGAGCTTGGCCTGGCGTTGGTCGCGCAGGTCGAGCGCGGCGCCGGGGTTGTTGGTCTCGAGCTGGCCGATCTCGCTGTTCAAATTTGCGATGTTGGCCAAAAGGCTGTTCGCGGTCGCGACGTCGTTGGCGATGCCGGTGTTGAGATCACCCTGAACGGTGGCGAGGCGGCGGTCGGTGAGCTGGAAGCGGTCGGTGAGCGTCGCGGCCTTTTGCATGAGGTTCTGGCGCGCACCGGTATCGGTGGGGCTAGCGGCGAAGCTGGAGAAGGCGCTGAAGAAATCGTCGATGGCGCCGCCGACACCCCGGTCGAGGGCGGAGCTGGGATCGCTCGCGCTGGCGGTGCGGTCGATACTTTGGCCGAGGGCGGTCTGGGCGCGCTGGAGACCGGTTTGCTCCGAAGTGGCGGAGTGCGAGAGGGAGATTTCGCGGAGCACTTGGGCGTCGGCGAGCGTGTCGCGCATCTGCTGCAGGCCGAGAACTTCGAGGCCGAGGCTTTCGACGCCTTGGGGAGTGAGGACGCTGCCGCGGTCGCCGATGATGACGCGTTGGCGGGCGTAGGCGGGGTTGTTGACGTTCGCCAGATTCTTGCCGGCCGTTTCCAGCGAACGGCTGTGCACGGAGAGGGCCTTAACCGTGGTGTTGAGCGTGGCGAAGAGACCGGACATGGGGGGAAGAAAGTAGAGAGTAGCGGGTAGTGAGTAGATCGGAGGAGTTCTGAATGCTCGCTACTTTGAAATCGTCAGCCCGCGACGTGGAGCGTGGAGGACGGGGCGGCGGAGGCGACGGAGACGCGGCCGGCGGGGGAATAGGTTTTCGTAAATGCATTCGGCCGGAGTTGCTGGAGCAATTCCTGGTGCATCTCCACGGCGTGGGAGAGGAGCGTGTGGTTGTGGCGGCTGATGCGGCGCAGGCGGTGGATGAGGCGGTTGACCTCATCCATCAGCGCTTCGACGAGCGGGCGGGCGTCGGGGGCGATGAGCGGGATGAGCGAGCGGAGCGTGCTGTTCGCGGGGCGGCCTTGGTGGAGGGCAAAGGAGGCGACCGTCTGCTCGCGATGGCTGCGGCGCTCGGCGAGGGTGCGGGTCTGCGTCTCGATGGCGAGGCCGAGGCTGAGCACGGAGTCGGCATCGCGAGCGAAGAGGCTGCGCTGCTGTTGGTCGAAGAGGTTCATGAGCGCGCCGTAGTCGATGAGTTCGGCACGGAGGCATTCGGCGATTATTTCCCAATGGTTATTCATGGCTTGGAGGACTTGGTTGCGCCATCGGCGGCGGGTGTGCCGCGCGGCGTGAGTTGTTTTTCGATCATGCGACCGAGGCCGAGTCCGGGGCCGGCGGTGAGTTGCTGCGCAAGAGAGTCGGTGATCATGTCGCCGTAAACGGAGCCGGCGGTGCTGTCTTTGCTGCCGCCGAGCATCGAGGTCATCGTCTTGCCGAGGAGCTGGCGGACGAGAATGGCCTCGAATTGCTGGGAGACTTTTTTGCGGTCGGCGGCGGCGGTGTTCGCGGGCGCAGCGGAGGGCAGGTCGGAGATCTGCCCTACGGGGGCGGCGGGGGTGAGGGAGGTGAGCGCGGAGATGTTCATGGCTCAATTGATGACGAGCTCGGCTTGGAGGGCGCCGGATCGTTTCAGGGTTTGAAAGATGGCCATCATGTCGCGCGTGGAGACACCGAGGGCGTTGAGGGCGGCGGCGAGGCGCTCGATCGTGGGCGGCTCGTTGAGGACGCTGAAGCCGCCTTTGCCCTCGTTGACGCTGGTCTGCGTGCTCGGCACGGCGACGGTCTGGCCGGAGCTGAGCGCGTTGGGCTGGCTGACGCCGATATTCGAACTGATCGTGATCGTGAGCGAGCCGTGCGCGATGGCGACTTGCGAGAGGCGGACGGTGGAGGTGGCGACGATGGTGCCAGTGCGCTCGTTGATGACGATGCGGGCGAGCGTGTCAGGGGTGCTCTCGATTTGGCCGAGCTCGGCGATGAAGGCGATGTCGCGGCCGCGGTAGTCGGCGGGGAGACTGACTTTCACGGTGGCGGAATCGACCGCGGAGGACATGCCGGGCCACTTCGCGTTGATGGCGTCGGCCATGCGCGCGGCGGAGATAAAATCGGGGTTGTGGAGGAGGAGTCGGAGGGTGTTGTCGCGCACGAGGTCGGCGGTGATCTCGCGCTCCACGATGGCGCCGTTGGTGATGCTGCCGACGGTGGGATGATTTTTTTGGACAGTCGCACCACCGGCCCCGCCGGCGCCACCGATGAAGCCGCCGATGGCGACGGGACCTTGCGCGACGGCGTAGACGCGACCGTCGGCACCGAGGAGCGGGGACTGGAGGAGGACGCCGCCTTGGAGGGATTTAGCATCGCCCATCGAGGCGACGTTTACATCGAGGCGCGCGCCGGGCTTGATGAAGGCGCCGATGTCAGTGGTGAGCATGACGGCGGCGACGTTCTTCGCCTTGATGTCGGTGGGGTTGATCGTGAGGCCGTAGCGCTGGAGGACGTTGGCGACGGAGCGGAGGGTGGTGGCGGCGTTGCTGTCGCCATCGCCGGCGAGTCCGACGACGATGCCGTAGCCGACGAGTTGGTTGTCGCGCCCGCCTTCGACAATGGAGAGGTCCTTGACGCGCGAGGCGGTGGCCGCGAGGGGCGCGGAGAGCGCGGCGGCGAGGAGCAGAAGTGGTTTTAACATCCGTGTCATGGGAGTGGCGCCGCTTCAGAAGGGGCGGAGTTTTTCGTAGAGCTTGGCGAACCAGCCGCGTTTCTGCGCGTCGGTGAGCGAG
>JANYBX010000509.1 GCA_025360615.1 Opitutia bacterium | reverse complement strand
AAGGGCTTGTCGAGCTCGCGGAGAGGCTCGGGAATATCGGTGTCGATGGCGTTCATGAGCGCCGTGATCGCGGCGTTGCCCTCGGGCTTGTTATCAAGGGCCGCCGTGGCGGAACCGCGCACGATGGTGGCCTTGTCGCCGTCGAATTGGTATTTGGTGAGGAGCTCGCGGATCTCCATCTCGACGAGGTCGAGGAGTTCAGCGTCATCGATGAGGTCAACCTTGTTGAGCCAGACCACGATCTTCGGCACGCCGACTTGGCGGGCGAGGAGGATGTGCTCGCGGGTCTGCGGCATCGGGCCGTCAGCAGCGGAAACGACGAGGATCGCGCCGTCCATCTGGGCGGCGCCCGTGATCATGTTCTTCACGAAGTCGGCGTGGCCGGGGCAATCGACGTGCGCGTAGTGGCGCTTCTCAGTCTGGTATTCCACGTGGGCCACCGAGATCGTGACGATCTTCGAGGCATCGCGGACGGTGCCGCCCTTGGCGATGTCGGCGTAGGACTTAACCTCAGCCAGACCTTTGCGCGCCTGCACGGCGAGAATCGCGGTGGTGGTGGTGGTTTTACCGTGGTCGACGTGGCCGATGGTGCCAACGTTGACGTGCGGTTTTGTGCGTTCGAATGCGGCTTTAGCCATGGGAGACGTGTGTTTGGGTTTGGATTAGAAAAGTGACCTCAGGTTTAACGTCGAAGAAGCCGGCCGACGGTGTTTTTTGGCAGGGAGCCCAGATGGAGCCCAGAAACGGATTTGAACCGTCGACCTCCCCCTTACCAAGGGGGTGCTCTACCAACTGAGCTATCTGGGCAGATTATGACTGTGCCAAAAAACGAAAATGAGGGGCGAAAGTGCTCCTCTGATTTTGGCCCGTCAACAGCAAATTTACACTATTTCTAAAAATCTACGGCCCCACACAGATCCGATAAAAACCCGGTGCCAAACGCGCCCCAATTCGCAAGGTCTGCGCAAGGTATCGGGTGAAGTAAACATCTACTTCCTCCAAGCCGGACCTCGCCGTCAAATCGAGTGACACCAATCCCGCCGCATCGACCGCGGCCAAAAACTCCAAGGGCTGCCAGCCACCCCCGCCCGGCGCGCGCGCCGCTGTGAGCGCTTCCGCCAAAATCCTCCGGCCACTGCCCACCGCCACGACTTCGATGAAAGCTCCCCGCCCGATCAAGGGCTCCATCACCGCATCGCTGCGTCCAAATCCACCAAATGGCGCTCCCGGTGCCGGGATGAGCAGCGCCTCCGCGGCATTCGCGGACACTCGGACCGGCGTGGGCAGACCAAGCTTCAGCTCGGACACATCAAAACGCCACTTCGCGTCATATCCCGCAAACGCCCCGCGCGATTCCGGCAGCTTCACTTCTTTTCGGGCGGTATTCCATTCGGTCGGTAGAAACAGCGGGGTCGGATCCAATAGCGCAGCTTCGCCGGTCGGCACGCGCGTAAGACTGACGGTCGCCGGCTTCGTTGCGGCACTGGTCTCACTGACCTGAGTCTTCACCGGCGCACGAAACCAACTGGCCACCAGCATCGTGATCGCTGCGGCACTGGTCGCCGCAATGATCCAGCGTCGTTTCGAGCGTCTTCCCACCGCGCTCATCGACGGCTTCCGCCTGGGGATGCGGTGGGATCTTCCGCCCCAAGGACCACCTTCACAAAGCCAGCTTCCTGCGCCGCGCTCGTGATATAGGTCAGATCCGCCACCGGCACGTCCGCGCCTGCGAGCACCAGCAGCGACGGTTGCCGCGTCTTCTTGCCCTTCTTCTTCAACCAATCGTGCAATTGGGCCATGTTCAGCGGGCCTTCATCCACGATAATCACTCCCGCGCGTTTCGCACTGATCACAATCTGGTCCGTCGTGGTCACGGCACCTGCGCGCGCCCCGGCCAGTTGCGGCACTTGAAAATCCACCGCCAGCCCCGGCGCGAGCACGAAGCGCGATCCGAACACCGTAAAGAACAGCGCCAGCAATCCCGCGTTGACCAGAAAGAGGAAATCGAAGTTCCGCGGCTCCGGTCGCAATTGGGACGCGAGGTTGAGCGGGCGCGTGATCATTTCTTTTCCTGATCTCCGGCTGGCGCCTCACGATAGTCGGTGAGCAGATATTTCATGATCTCGTTCCCCGACCACTCCACGTCGCGCACGATGGCGCGCACGCGGCCGGTGAGAAAATGATGCGCGAGGTGCGCCGGGATCGCCAGCATCAGGCTCCCCGCCGTGCTCAACAACGCCTGCCACATGCCGGTCGAGAGAGCGCTCGCGCTCATGTAGTCTTTCTCAAACGCCAGAAACGTCGTCGCCATGCCGAGGACCGTGCCGAGCACGCCGACCAGCGGCGCGACTTGGGCGATCGCCGCGATGGAGCCGAGCCGGCGCTCCAGCGCGGGCAGCTCGACAATCGCCGCCTCCTGCACGTGAAACCGCATCGTGTCCGCATCGGCGTCCGCATGCAGCAGCGCGGCTTTTACCACCGCCGCGACCGGGCCGGGGGTCTCCTCACACACTGTCAGCGCCTCCACCAGCCGCCGTTTCGCCAGAATGTTTTTAATTCCCGCAATAAACGCCGTGGACCGGATCTGCCCCCGGTGCAAAAACAGCGTGCGCTCCAGCGCCAGCGTCAGGCACAGCAAACCGAGCGCGAGCAGCACCCACATCATGGGACCGCCCTGGGCGAACAGACTGGGATTGAAAACGGACATCGTGAGGCGCGGGAGTTAAACCGTGATTTAGAGAGAGCGGCCCGCCCTGCGTCCACGCGAAAGCTCCGCGCTCATGGTTTCGCCTCCGGCCCGCCGTAGGGCGCGAGTCGTGCCTTGGCCAACGCATCGCCCGGCAATTTGGCCTCGAGGATTTTCCGCCACGCCTCCTGCGCCTCGTCGAGCTTCCCCTGCTGCTCGCGGAGCGCGCCGAGTTCGAGCAGGGTGCGCGTCATCCAGAAACGCCCCTTCGCCCCCAGTCTTTCCGCCATCTTTGGATTGAATAAAAATTCCCCCACCACGCCCTGCCACCACGCGGCCGCCGCCTTTTCGCTCTCACCCCGCCCCGCGAGCAACGCCCCGCGATTATAGCCCGCTTCCACGCGTACATCCACCGGCGCATCCACCCGGTCCCACACGTGCTCGAACAGCACCAGCGCGCTCTCCGCGTGCGCCGCATCGCCGACGGACTGCGCGTTGTGGCACTTCGCCAGCGCCAGCTGCGCGAGTACCACGTCGGGATTCGCCGCGAAATTATCCACCAGCAATTGATAATCCTGCTGCGCCTTCGGAAACTGGTTGAGGTTCATCATCACGTCCCCCTGCTTCAGCCGCGCGGAAAAGACCAGCGCACTGGACGGATATTTTGTGACAAGTCGCTCGAGTCGATCATTCGCCTCCTCCAAATTATTGTTCTGCCCGCGCCGCTCCGCCTGCAACGCCGCCTGATAAAGCGCGAAGGGCGCGAGTTCCTTGTTCGGGAATTTCTCCGCGAGCTCGGTGAACAGCTGCTGCGCCTTCACGGCATTCTCCTGCTCCGCGTAGTGGTTGGCCGCCTCGATGTAGGACACCACCGCCGCATCCGTCCGCGGAAAATCCCCGCGCAATTTTTCCAGCGCCGCCAGCGCGCCCGGTTCATCCTTCAGCGCGAAACTCGCCCGCGCGGCCAACAACGCCGCCGTGCTCGCGATCTCTTCCCGCTTCGGCCCCGGCTCCAATCCCTCCAGCAGCGCCGGCAGCTCCTTCGCCACCAACTCCCGCGTGCGCTGCGGGTCGCCCGTCTCAAACGCCAGCCGCGCCTGCAGCCATTTCATCTTCGCCCGCAGCTCCGGCTTCAAGCCCACCGTCGGCCCCGCGAGCAGGCGGTTCACCCGCGCATAAGCCGCCGCCGCTCCCTCGGTCGTCCCCTTTCCCATCAGCGCCCGCGCCAAGTTCCACTCGGCCTGCCAGCGGCTCTCAGGGTCGAAAGCCGGATTGCCCGCCAGCTCGTCGAGCACGGGTTGCGCCGCCTCCGGCGAGCCCGCCTCGATCTCCGCCTGCACGCGTTGAAACATCAGCTCCCCCGCCTTGGCGCCCGGCGGCAAATCCCGCAGCACCCCCGCATACGCGTCCGCCGCGCTGCGAAAATCCCCGGCGCGAAACCACGCCTCCGCCACGAACACGCCCAGGTCCGCGCGCTGTCGCCCGGGCGGCAGCGCCTCCGCCGCGCGCGTCGCGCTGACCGCCGCCGTGCGATAGCGCCGCTGTTCCCACGCCGAACTCGTCAGCACCCCGAGCGCGAGCGGCTTCAATGCCGAGCCCGGAAATTTTTCCAACAACCACTGCGCATCCTCCTCCGCCGCCGCGTAGTTCTTCTCGTCCAGCAGGAAATTCGCGCGGAAAAGCCGGAGGTCCTCGATGATCGCGTGAGGCGGCGCGACGGCGATCAGCCGGCTCAACTCCGCCCGTAATTGCCCGCGCGCCGGCTCCTGCGTCGATTTTTCCGCGAGCAATGCCAGCGCCATCCGCTGCCGCTCCACATCGCGTCCACTCGCCAGCAATTGCAGCAGCTCATTCCGCCCCACCCCCTCCCCCGCTCCCGCGATGAGCCCCATCAGCAAACGAAAATCATCCCCCCACGTGCGCTCCTGCGCCGGCAACCCCAGCAACTGTTGCCGCAACACCGCCACCGCCGCCTCCCGCCGCCCGAGCACGCTCAGCCCGACCGCATAAGTCCGCGCCGCCGTGTAGCCCTGCGCCCGCCCTTGATTCTCCTCCATCAACCGGCGCGAGCGCTCGAGTTCGGGCTCGCTGACCGCGCCCAGCCGCAGTTGCGCCTCCACTTCGGCGATTTGAAAACGCACCCGCGCATACGTCGAGACCGCCGCACTCGCGGCCTGCTGATAAAAGGCCTTCGCCTGCTCGGCCGCCGCTCTCCGGTCCCCTCCCGTCTCGGCCACCAGCCCCTGCAAATAAAACCACCAGCCGCGCTCCTCCGGCAGCAGCTCCCCCTCCTTCTCCTTCACCACCGATACCGCTCCCCGCACGAGATCGATTTTGTTCAACTGCATCTGCGCCAGCGCCGCCTGCAAATGCCACGCCGCGTCGCGCGCCCCCTTGAAACCGTCGAGCAGTTTCACCGCCTCCGTCGCCCGCCCGTCGGCGAGCAACGCCGCCGACCACGCCAGCGTGACCGCCCGCGTATCCGTTCCCGGCGCACCCAGCAGCCCGCGATAAATCTCCGCCGCCGTCGCCGGGAAACCCAGCTCCAGCGCCTGCCGCGCGCTGCGCAGCGCCGCCGTCACGCTCCCGGGTGATGCCGCCCTCGCGCCCGCCGCCGCGAACGGCACCGGCGAATTCAACGGCTCCGGCTGCGCGCGGGCCACGCTCGCGACGGCAAAAAAACACGCCAGCGGAAAAACAGGGATTAAGCGGATACGCATCGTTTCGGGCGCGCCGAACTTGCTTCGCCCGCTGGAAACAATCAACCGCGTTGTAAACAGTTCCGCCTCGCCCGCGATTGTTCCGCCCGCACACTCGCCGCGTTCGCTTCCACTCAACTCCGCTTCCTCCCCTCACCTCGCCATGATCCTCATCGTCCTCGGTGTTTTCCTGCTGATCGTCATCATCGCCGCCCTCTGGGTCGTCGGCATCTACAATTCCCTCGTCGCACTCCGCAACCGTTTCAAAAACGCCTTCGCGCAAATCGACGTCCAGCTCAAGCGCCGCTACGATCTCATCCCAAATCTCGTCGAGGTCGCCAAAGGCTATATGAAGCACGAGAGCGGCACGCTCGAAGCCGTCATCAAAGCCCGCAACATCGCCCTCGCCGCCTCGCAGGCCGCCGCCGCGAATCCCGCAGACGCCAACGCCATGAAAGGCCTCCTCTCCGCCGAAGCCGGCCTCGGCGGCGCGCTCTCCCGCCTCATGGTCGTCTCCGAGCAATACCCCGATTTGAAGGCCAACCAAAACATGCTCCAGCTCACCGAGGAACTCACCTCGACCGAGAAC
>JANYBX010000484.1 GCA_025360615.1 Opitutia bacterium | reverse complement strand
CGAACTGACGGGAAAAATCGACGGCTTGGCCGCCGCCGTGCCGCATTTTCGCCGCGTGACGGAGCTGCAACCCGCCGCCCCCGACGGCTGGGCCAACCTCGGCATCGCGCTCGCGCAGGCGCGCGGACACGCGGAGGCGCTCGCGTGTTTCGACCGCGCTCTCGCGCTCGACCCGGCGAACGCGCCGGCGCTCACCGGCCGCGCGCTCGCGCTGCAGGAGACGCATCGCCTCGCCGAGGCCGTGGCCGGCTACGCGCAGGTGCTCGCACAAAACCCCCGCCACCACGAGGCGCGCAGCGCGCGGCTCCTCGCGCTCCACTACCTCGACGGCGTGAACCGCGAGACGCTCTTCGCGGAGCACCGGGCCTTCGGGGCGGCGGTCGTCTCCGGGTCCGCGCCCGCCCGGAAATTTTCCAATCCGCCCGAGGCCGGGCGCCGGTTACGCGTGGCGTTTCTCTCGCCGGATTTTCGCTCGCACTCGGTCGCGCATTTTATCGCGCCGCTGCTCGCCCAACTCGACCGCGCGCAGTTCGAGATTTTTCTCTATCACGACCACGCGACGCTCGACGCGACGTCGGAGCGACTGCGCGCGCACGCCGCCACGTGGCGGCATTTCGCCGGCCAGCCCGACGCGGTCGTCGAGGCTGCGATTCGCGCGGATGCGCCGGATGTGCTCATCGAGCTCGCGGGCCACACCGGCTTCAACCGCCTGCCGCTGCTCGCGCGCCGGCTCGCGCCCGTGCAGGCGACTTATCTCGGCTATCCCGATACGACCGGCCTCGCGGCGATGGACTACCGGCTTACCGACGCGCTGGCCGATCCCGCGGGCGAGGCGGACTGTTTCGCGACGGAGCGGCTGCTCCGCTTCGCGCCATGCGCGTGGGCTTACCAGCCGCCGGCGGAAGCGCCGGAGACCGCGCCGCCGCCCTCGCTCGCCAACGGGCACGTGACGTTCGGATGTTTTAATAATTTTTCGAAAGTCAGCGACGACACCGTGCGGGGCTGGGCCGGCGTGCTCGCCGCCGTGCCGAACTCGCGCCTGCTGTTGAAAAACCACGGCCTCGATCATCCCGCGCAGGCCGGCGTGCTCGCGAAGCGTTTCGCCGCGCTCGGCCTCAAGCCCCTGCAGATCGAATTGCTCGGCCGCACGCCGGGCACGGCCGCACACCTCGCGCTCTATGCGCGCGTCGATGTGGCGCTCGACACGTTTCCCTACCACGGCACGACGACGACCTGCGAAGCGCTCTGGCAAGGCCGCCCGGTCGTGACGCTCGCGGGCGACCGCCACGCGAGCCGCGTCGGCGCGAGCCTGCTCACCGCGGCCGGCCACCCGGAGTGGATCGCGCGGGATTGGGCCGACTACGCGCGGATCGCCGCCGGGCTGGCCGGCGATGCCGCGCAGCGGTCGGGCCTCGCCCGCGGCCTGCGCGGCGCGCTGCGGGATTCGGCGCTGCTGGATCACGCGGGGCAGGCCGCGCGTCTCGGCGCGGCGCTGCGATCCAGCTGGAAAATATGGTGCGCCCAAGCCCCCGCAGCACTCTGCGCCTGAATCGTTTTCCGCTTAATTTTTTTTCAACTGCGCCGACTAAAACACTGCATGATTGCCACCACCATTTCACGGGAAGCGCTGCTGCATGTGGTCAAGTCGCTACCCGCCGCCCCGCAGATCCTCGCCCAGCTCGGGCACCTGCTGCTCGATGTAAATTCCGATCTCAGCGACATCACCGCGCTGCTGAAACGCGACGCCGCGCTCACCACGCGCATCATCCGCATCAGCAACAGCGCGCTTTATAACACCGGCAAACCTTTCGCCTCGCTCGAGGAGGCGCTCGCGCGCGTGGGGTTCACGGAAGTTTACCGGCTCACCGGTTTCGCCGCCGCCGCGCAGCTCGCCGATCAAAAGCTGGCTTTCTACGGAGTCACCGGCGCCCAGCTCCGCGAAAACGCGCTGTTGACCGCGCTCATCATGGAAGCGCTCGCGGGGCTGACCGACATCGACGTGCGCCTCGCCTACACCGCCGGGCTGCTGCGCTCGACCGGCAAGATCGCCATCGACCGCCTCGCCAAGGGCGGTCCCGCCGGCGCCGGTTTTGAGGCCGGCACGCATGATAGCCTGACCGAATGGGAGACCACCTATGTCGGCCTGACGAATGTCGAGGCGTGTGGGACGATTCTCAGCGAATGGCGTTTCCCGGTCGATACCGTGGAGGCCACGCGTGACCACTACCTCACCGTCGCCAGCAAGTTCCCCCTCTCGATTATGCTCAACCTCGCCGCCGGTTCCGCCGAGCGCAACAGCTACGGCCTGCCGGGCGAGAGTCGCTACTGGGACGTCACTCCCGAAAAACTCGCCCTCGCCGGACTGGAGCAGGAGCAGCTCGACGAAGCTGTCGCCGGCGCGCTGGAAAACTTCCACGAGCTGCGGTCCGCCGTGGCGTGAGCCGCGATGCCCGCGTGGTGGAATATTTCTGTCGGATCAACCCCGCCTTGGGCGGACCGCGCGGCGGGAAAACCCGGGACCCGCGGCCTGCGCTCGGATGGAGTCTTCGCGCCGGTTAAAACTTTTCCATGATTGCCACCACTATTTCACGGGAAGCGTTGCTGCATGTCGTCAAGACACTGCCCGCCGCCCCCCAAATCCTCGCGCAGCTCGGACACCTGCTGATCGATATCAATTCCGACCTCGGTGAAATCACCGCGCTGTTGAAACGCGACGCCGCGCTGACCTCGCGGATCATCCGCATCAGCAACAGCGTGCTTTACAACACTGGCCAGCCCTTTGCCTCGCTTGAGGAAGCGCTCGCGCGCGTGGGCTTCACCGAAGTTTACCGTCTGACCGGTTTCGCCGCCGCCGCGCAGCTCGCCGATCAGAAGCTGGCTTTCTACGGTATCACCGGCGCCCAGCTCCGCGAAAACGCGCTGTTGACCGCGCTCATCATGGAAGCGCTCGCGACGATGACCGAGATTGATGCGCGCCTCGCTTACACCGCCGGGTTGCTGCGCTCGACCGGCAAGATCGCCCTCGACCGGCTGGCCAAGGACGCCGTTTGCAGTGTCAGTTTCAAGGCCGGCGCGCACGTCAGCGTGATGGAATGGGAGACGATCTGCCTCGGCCTGACAAACGTCGAGGCCTGCGGCATTGTGCTCAGCGAATGGCGTTTTCCGGCCGAAACGATCGAGGCCGCGCGCGACCAATACCTGGCTGTGGCGAGCCCGTTCCCGCTTTCAAACCTGCTCAACCTCGCCGCCGGCTCGGCGGAACGCAGCGGCTACGGCCTGCCCGGCGAGACGGGCTACTGGGAAATCACGCCGGAGAAACTCGCGAGCGTCGGCGTGGCCCTGCCCCAACTCGAGGAAGCCGTCGCCTGCGCGCTGGAAAATTTCCAAAAACTACGCTCGGCCGTCGGCTGAGCGGGGCCGGATGTTTTGCACGTCGCGCGCTCAAGCCGGTCCGCGGGTGTGCCGTTAACCCCACTGTGATTTGGCTGTTCGCAGCCCATCCCTTCCCTTGACCGGACTGATCCCCACCTTCCAACCCAGCCCGCCGCCATCGCCCGTCCCCCGCGTCGGGACGCGGCGCGTGCGGCTGATTCACTTCTGCCCGTGGGCCAACCGGCTCGCGGACGGCGCGGAGTATCTGCGCGCACTGCCCGCCCGCGATCTCCGCTCGCGCGTGGCCCGGCCCGACGACGCGGCGCTGCTGCAAATGGCGCGGCTGGACTGCGACTGGCACGGCGAGAATCTCCGCGCGCTCGGGGCGCTGCGGCACGATGGCCTGGAATTTTTGCCGGCCCGGGTGCTCGGCAAGGAAGGCCTTTCCGACCTGCTGGTCTCCGCGCCGCCGGCCGGGGAGGAATGGTGGTTCGTGCTCACCGGCCAGCATCCGCAAATGATGGCGGGCGTGATCGGCCGGCTGCTCGCGCAGCTTTCGCGCCGCGGCATCCGCACGCTTTATTACGCCTTTGACGAGGCGAGCCGCACGATGCCGTGCTTCGCCGAGATCGCCCCGCATCTCTCGGTGCTGATCCATGATGAACTGCCC
>JANYBX010000150.1 GCA_025360615.1 Opitutia bacterium | reverse complement strand
GATCGAGGCCCTCCGCGCCGCCGGCGTCGGCTGTTGGGCGGTCGTCGCCATGCTCGTGCTCAGCGCCGCCGGTGAAGCGCTCCCCGCCGTCGATGCCATCATGGCGATGGACCCCGCCAAGCTCCTCGCCTTCCCGCTCACCGCCCTCGGCGCGGTGGATCTCCTCTTGGCCGTGCTCCTCGGCCTCGGCATGGTCAACCTGTACCCCTTCGTGCGTTTCCGCGCGGCGCTCGGCTTCGGGTTGTTCGGTATCATCTTTTACCTGCAGGGTTATCATCTCGCGCTCTTCTCCCTCCTCATCGGCAGCGCCGGCTTTTATTTCTGCACTATCAGCGTCAGCCTCCTGCCTGTGATCGTTTCCGCCGTGCTCGGCGCCGGTGGCATTGGCTACGTCGCCTACCACCTGCTCTCGCAGTGAGGATTCCGCCGGTCGATCCGCCGCTGCCCACGCCATGTTGAAGTTTGCCGAATTAGGGCCGAAGATCGCGTTCCTCTGGCGGAAGGAAATCTGGGCGACCGCCCACCTCAACGACAACTCCCCCCGCGGCTGGGCCTACGCCGTGCTCCGCGTGCTCTCGATCACGGGGACCGCCTTCCAAGAGTCGAAAATCCCCTCCCGCGCCGCCGCGCTCAGCTTCAGCTCACTCCTCGGCCTCGGCCCGCTTATCGCCATCGCCGTCCTCATCGGCAGCTTCGTGCTCGGCAACGAAAACGACAAGGACGGCCTGTTCATCGCCAACAAAATCGGCGAGCTGGTGGAAACCGTCGCGCCCCAGCTGCGCCAGCTCGACAGTCTCAACGCCACTGAGCACCAGCCCGGCGTGTCCGTCAGCCCCGAGGTGGTCTCGCTCATCAAGGGCATCATCACCGGCGCGCGCTCCGGCTCGGCCAGCGCCCTCGGCGCTTTTTCGCTGACGCTCATCGTCCTCCTCCTGTTCAAGTCCATCGAGGATGCGTTCAACGACATCTGGGGCGTCCGCCTCGGCCGTTCGCTGCTCATGCGTATCGTGTTTTACTGGACGATCCTCACGCTCGGCGCGGTGCTCTTCTTCGCCGCCGTTGCCCTGCTCGGCGCCAGCGCGGTCGTGAATGTCTTCATGGAGAAACTCCCGCTCGGCCACGAGATGCTCATCGGGCTCAGCTGGGCGCTGCCCGTTTTCTCGCTGCTGCTGATCGTCGGCCTGCTCACCCTCGTCTACCGCGTCATCCCCAACACCCACGTCTCGTGGCGGGCGGCGTTCATCGGCGCCGTCGTCGTGGCGGCTCTCCTGATGTTTAACAACTACGTCGCCCTGCTCTACGTGCGGCGTGTCGTCCTCGAGCGCAGTCTCTACGGCTCGCTCGGCATTCTCCCGGTGCTCATGCTCGGCCTCTACATTTTCTGGCTCTACGTCCTCATCGGCGGCGTCCTCAGCTACGGCGTCCAAAACGTCCACTTCCGCAACAGCCAGGCCGCGTGGGGCAGCCTCACCGAGTCGATGCGTGAGCGTCTTACCCTCGTCGTCCTCCTCACCATTTGTCGCCGCTTCAAGGACTGCCTGCCCCCCGCCTCGTCCACCGAACTCAGCACCTTGGTCAAAGTCCCCACCCAAGTCCTCAACGAGTGTCTCAACCGCCTCGTCGCGATGAAGCTCGTCCTCACCGTCCGCCCCGCCACCGGCACGCCCGCCGCGGATTTCCTTTACCAACCCGCCCGCCCGCTCAATCGCATCAACCTCTACGAATTCAAAACCCTCGACGACAATCTCGGCGACGATCCCATCGGCCACGCCCTCGAGCGCATCGACCCGCTGATGCTCCACTACGCCAAGACCCTCGACCTCCTCGGCGAACAGGAATTTTTCAAGAAGAGCCTCGAGGAATTGTTCAACGATCATCCGTTCGACGAATCACGCCCGCCGTTTAAGACGCTCAAGCCTGCCCGTTAGCCGATTCTGGCTGCGCCGCGCGGGCGCTTCACCCGGCCATTTCCCATCCCAGTCAGACGCTCCGCCCGCCCTACTTCACCCTTGCCACACCCCCCGCCCGACCTACCGTCCCCCCTTTTCCCCCCCATGATTTCCTGGATTCAGCGCACGTTTCAGCATCACTTCAAATCGGTCTTCATCGTTTTGCTGGGCATGACGATTATCGCCTTCATCTTCACCATCGGTGCCTCCGGTGGCATCAGCCGCTCCGACCGCACCACGATCAAACGCGAGTTCTTCGGCTACAACCTCGGCTCGCCATCCGACCAACAACGCCTCGTCGGCGACGCCGGGCTCAGCGCTAATCTGCAGGGCGGCTACGGCCTCGAGAACGAGCAACTCCAAAGC
>JANYBX010000451.1 GCA_025360615.1 Opitutia bacterium | reverse complement strand
CAGGCGGTGAGGTAGCCGAGCGTGGGCGAGAAAGCGAAGTCGAGGCTGCTCTCAAGTGCGGAGTCCAATTCGTTGATGACGCTCCACGTTTTCTTGAGCTGAAAACCCGAGCGCAAAACCTGGATACGAAGGTGATCCTCCTCGTTGATCATCACGGAGACCGACTGGTCCTTGCTGATGACGACGCCGCTGCCGGGCTTCGCGCCGCTGAGTTCGCGGCTGATGAGGTGGCGCTCGACGAGGATTTGTTTTTCGAGGTCGTTGAGATCCTCCACCGCGACGTTGAGGCTGCGCTTGAGCGGAGCCACGGCGGCGACGGCGGCGCGGCACGTCTCACTGATCTGTGCGCGCTGGGCGGGCTTGGCCCAGCCGGGAAAGGGCTGGCCGGCGAGATTCCGCGCGAGACGGATGCGCGTCATGAGCACGATCGCGGTCTTGCTGCTGGCCGCGTCGGTCAGCTCGGAGGGCGTGTCGATGAGCGAGGCGATCGTCATGGCATTTTTTTTAGCGGGACGGCTTCGGGTCGATGGCTTGCTTGGCATGGGTGATTTCGTCGCGCGTGCGCGCAGCATCCTCGTAACGCTCGGTCTTGATCGCGTCGGTGAGGTCGAGTTCGAGTTTCGTGAGGCGGTCGTAGAGGGATTTGCGGGCGAGCGCGGTCTGCGGAATTTTTCCCGTGTGCGTAGTGCCCTTGTGCATGCCTTCGAGCATCGGCTCGAGCATCTCCTTAAACGTGTCGTAGCACGCGGCACAGCCGAAACGGCCCTGCTTCTTGAAATCGACCTGCGTGAAACCGCATTGCTCGCAGCGCGCCTTCGACGAGCCGCCGAGTTCGGGATTGAGCGACGCCTTCAACAACAGATCGGCGAGGGAGAATCCGCTGGGGTCAGTGACGCCCTTGGCCTTGGCGCACGCTTCACACATGTCCACCTTGTGAACCTTGTTGTTCACAATCTGGGTGAGATGAACGGTCGCGGGTTCGGCGCAGAGATCGCATTTGAGGGGATTGGCCATTTTTCGAGTGTGGTGTCTGCACGGAACATGCCACGACGGCGTGCGCTGGCAAGCGCCGCGCGCAACGACCCGCACGCTGCGCGACATTGGCGCTAGTGGCCGCTTTCTGCGGGCTCGTTTGGCGCAGGCGAAACCCGCGAACGCCAGATGGAGCACATCGTGCGCACCGATATTATCGGCGCAACGGCGGGAGAATTGAGCGGTTTCAGATCCGCGTGCCTTCGACGAGGACGCGCTGGCGAAACGCCGTGAGCACGCGCTGCGTGATCGGGCCGGGCTTGCCGTCACCGATGACACGGCCGTCGAGCTTCACCACCGGGATGACCTCGGCGCCCGAGCCCGTGAGGAAGCATTCGTCGGCGCACCAGATGTCGTAGCGCGTCATGTTGCTCTCTTGGAGCGGCACGCCGATCTCCTTGGCGATGTCGATGACCGTGTCGCGCGTGATACCCTTGAGCGCGCCCTGCGAGGAAGCGGGCGTGATGATCGTGCCCTTGTGCACGATGAAGACGTTGTCCGCCGTGCATTCGGCGACGTAGCCCTGGTCGTTCAACATGATCGCCTCGAGTGCGCCGAACTGCTTCGCCTCGATCTTGCCGAGGATGTTGTTGAGGTAGTTGAGCGACTTGATCGTCGGCGGGAGCGCCGCCGGCCCGATGCGCCGCGTGGGCACGGTGACGATGGCGAGACCGTTGTCATAGTGCTCCTTCGGGTAGAGGGAAATCTTGCTCGCGATGATGAAAACGGTGGGCTTCGGGCAGAGCCAAGGCGCGAGCCCGAGATCGCCGACGCCGCGCGTGATCACGAGCCGGATGTAGGCGTCGGTGAGATTGTTTTGGCGGCACGTCTCGCAGGTCGCCCAGCTCAGCTCGGCGCGCGTCAGCGGCATCTCCAGCAAAATGGCCTTCGCGGAATATTCGAGGCGCTCAAGATGCTCCTCCAGTCGGAAAATATTTCCACCATAGAGACGGATGCCCTCGAAAACGCCGTCGCCATAGAGGAGGCCGTGGTCGAACACGGACACCTTGGCTTCGGAGGAATCGACGAATTTGCCATCCAGATAGATCTTCATCCTCGCAGCCTAGGGCCCGGCAAAAAGCTTTGTCCAGTCCGCGCCGGGCAAAATCTGCTTGTGCTCGCTCTGGTTCGGCGGAAATTCCCGGGCACTGTTCTGCTTTCCCGTTTCTCCCACCCCTTAGCACATGCGCACACCCCTCCGCCGGCTCGCAGCCGGCTTCACGCTCATCGAGCTTCTCACGGTCATCGCGATCATCGGCATCCTCGCGGCGATTATTATTCCGACCGTCGGCACCGTCCGTGAAAAAGCCCAGCGCGCCGTGGACGCGAATAACCTCCGCGAAATTCTGAAAGCCGCGCAAATTTACGCCGGCGACAACAGCGATAAGCTGCCCGACCCGCAGACCGTCCTCGCTGCGACTCTGGCGACGCCATCAGCCGCCTATCGTTGGCCCGGCATTTTGGCTAAAAACAACATCCTGACCGATCCGACATTCTATTTTGCGAAAAACGACGCCGCATTCAACGGCACCTACCCGACCTTCATCATTCAGCCGAGCGCGGCGCGCAATTCGCTCCACGCCACCTTCACCAGTGCCACGACGGGCACCATGGCGTGGGAGTTTGTCGGCGGAGTGAAAATGAGTGACGCGGCAACCACCCCGGTGATCTACACCCGCGGCTTGACGACCGCCGGCACGTGGAGTGCCACCACTGGAGTTTACAAGGACACCGGCGGCTACATCGCCTTCCTCGGGGGGAACGTTTCGTTTTATCCCAACACAACCACGCTCTTCGTTTCCAATAATCCGACGAGCACCAGCGCCGTCAAAGTAAGCAACGTCCAGCAGGCGATCCCCTTCAATGCCACCACCGCCGCCAACAGCGCCCGCATCTACGCCATTCCACCGGCCACCGGCGGCGGCGGCATGATCGGCACCGCCCTCGGCGCGCTCGCCCAGCGCGGACCCTAAATTTTCCTCAACTCCGTTCTGCTCCCCACCCGGCCCATTCGGCCGGGTTTTTTTATTTCCCGCTTCCCCCGCCCCGCCCCGCCGCTCAACCTCGTCGCACCTGATCCATGCCGCCCGCCACCGAGCCCACCGCCAACACCACCTACATCATCGGCCATAAGAATCCCGACGCGGACGCCATCTGCTCGGCCATCGCCTACGCCGCCTACAAGGCCGCTAAGGGCGAACAGGGCTATGTCGCCGCGCGCTGCGGCAACTCCAACGCCCGCATCGACACCATCCTCGCGCGTTTTCAGCAACCCTTGCCCGTCTACGTCAGCGATGTTTCCCCCCGCGTGCGCGATCTCATGATCGCCAACGTCGTCTCCGTTTCGCCCCAGGCCACGTGCGCCGAGGCGCTCGAACTCATCGACCGCCACGACATCCGCCTGCTCCCCGTCACCGACGACCGTCGCCATGTCGTCGGCACGATTTCCCTCCCCCACCTCGGCGGCATTTTCATCCCGCGCATCAGCGAACCCCGCCTGATGCGCCAGATCCACACCTCGCTCGCGCACATCGTCCGCGCGCTCAAGGCCACCCCGCTTCACCTCGTCGCCGAGAGCCGCACCGAGGAACTCTTCGTCCGCCTCGGCGCGATGGACGTCCGCACGTTTTGGAAAATCTCCGAGCGCGAAAACATCCCCCCCGGCCAGTCGCTCATCATCGTTGGCGACCGCCGCGACATTCAGG
>JANYBX010000393.1 GCA_025360615.1 Opitutia bacterium | reverse complement strand
GAAGTAGCTGGAGAAAATATCGGAGGACGTGGCGAGGTGTTCAGCAGCGGTTGCCGTGTCGCCGAGTGAGGCGAGGGTGATGGCGGCTTGGTCGGAGGCGGAACTATAGACGCCACGAGGCAGTTTGTGGTCGGCCGGTTTGAAGACGTGGACAGTGCCGGTGTGGAGACGGCCCTCGCGATTGCAGCGACCGGCGACCTGCACGATGGAATCGAGCGGGCCGAGGGCGCGCCAGACTTCGGGAAAATCCACGTCCACGCCGGCCTCGATCATCTGGGTGGAGACAACGCGGCAGGGTCTGCCAAAGCGAAGGCGAAGGCGGATGGCTTCGATGAGGGAAAGGCGATGTTGGGCGCACATCGCGGACGAGAGATGAATCGTCGATTCGTCAGTGCAAAGGCGACTGAGCTGCTCCCAAAGTTCGCGCGCGTGGCGGGTGAGGTTGACCACGCAGAGCACCTGCGGAGCGGCGGCGAGGCGGCCGGCGAGCGTGGGCCAGTCGAGCGTCTCGCCGGGAGCAGGCAGGCGATAAGTGACGCGGCGCAGGGCGCGGAATAGTTCGTCGGGGGCTGGAGCGATTTCGCGGAGTTCCGTCGGAAGAAAACCGTCGGGAAGGGCGGAGCAGCGGCGGAAGGCGGGCTGGGTAGCGGAGCTGAAAACAAAGCTGGTGCCGTAATTGGCGGCGAGTTCACGCAGCACGTTGAAGGTCGGAGCGAGCAAATGGGACGGCAGCGTTTGCACCTCGTCGAAAATGACGACGGAGCGCGGGATGCGGTGGAGCTTGCGGCAGCGCGAAGGGCTGGCGGCGAAGAGGGATTCGAGGAACTGGACGGAAGTGGTGACGATGACAGGCGCGTTCCAGTTTTCAGAGACGAGTTCGAGGCGGGATTTTTCCTCCTCGTCGGCATCGGTATCGGGGGCGACGCCGGAATGGTTTTCTAGGACAACGTCGTCGCCGAAAATGCGGCGGTATTCAGCAGCGTTTTGCTCGATGATCGAGAGGTAGGGAATGACGACGATGATGCGGCGGAGGCCATGCGCGCGGGCGTGGGCTAGCGCGAAGGCCATCGAGGCGAGAGTCTTGCCGCCACCGGTGGGCACGGTCAGGGAGAAGAAGCCGGTGGGCAGGGAGGCGCGGTCGAGAGCGGTGTCGAAGATGCGGTTGCGGAGCGCAGCGAGGAGGCTGTCGGGGTTCTTGGCGTTAGCGGTTTTGTGGGCGCGCTCGGCGTGGACGGCGGCGAGTAGGGTATCGGTGTCGAGCGGAGTGTCGGTGGGTGGCGAGGCGGGCCAGTGGGCGGTATCGAGGCGGTCGGCGTCCACGATGCAGGAGAAAATCAGCCGAGCGTAGAATTCGGCGGAGTGCTCACTTTGAATCCATGCAGGCGGGGGTGGCGGCGGAGGGAGCGGGCCGAGTTCGTTTTCGAGCAGAGCGATAAGGGCGGGAACGGTCTCGGGGATGCGAAGACCGCGCTTGGAGCACATGCCCTCGATGTCGCATTGGTTGTGCAAGCCGGCGTGGTGGCCGGCGATTGCAAGGGCGGTGCACGGAAGCTGTCTGGCTTCGTCAGCAGCCCAAGCGGCTCCGAAGATGGCGTGCTGAGTTTCGACACTGCGGGTGCATTCGCCGCGCAGATAGGCTTGGAATTCGTTGCGGTATTTACCCAGGTCGTGCAGCAACCCGGAGAGGCGGGCTTCGGCGGCGGCTTCGGGGCCCATGGGGGCGGCGAACTCGGCGGCGAGGGTTGCGACGTTTTGGAGGTGGGTGCACAGCGGTTGCCAGAGGCCAGACTCGGGCGGGAGCGGTTTGCCGTCGGGGCCGTCGGCGGTGTGGGCGTAATAGATCATGCGCGGAGGGGCGGCGATTCGGGCATGTTTTTAGCGGAGAGGGGGGAGCATTGGAGGAGGGCGGGCTAAAACCAGATTCCGTTAAAATCCTGGTCGCCATTTGGTGAGGCGGCCGCAATGTGACAGCGGGGTTTGCGAGGTGACCATCACGCCGCAAATGATGAGTCATGTAGTTTCCGCGCTGGCAAGATGCTTGTAGTCAAATCTATCGAGAATGATTTCCAAATAGGTCGGGATTCCTTCTGGCTGCACTTGTTATACATGTGTAACCAATATAGCGTTACATATTGTGGGCCGAGCGCTTCTGGTCGTCGCTTCGTTGGCCTCGGTTCAGGGAGACGAATTTCGTTAGGCCATCTTGGGGTATGTCCGCTCGTCCTTTCACGCCCTCCGAAATCCTCACCCTCGAAACCCACCTCCTCGCCGCGTCCCGTCTCCGCGACCGCATGCTGCTCATCGCCGGCACGAACGTCGGCTACCGCATCACCGAACTCCTCACGTGGACGATTGGGCAGGTGCGCACCGCCAGCGGCGAAGTCGCCCGCGAGGTGTCTGTCACACGCGCTCTGCTCAAAGGTGGCAGCGGAGTTCGCAAACGCAGCGTTCGGAGTCGGCGGGTCGTGTTGAATGAACAGCACGTGGCGCGATCCGCGACTACCTCGCTTCGCTTGATTACATCCCGGCGCCCGATGAATTCCTCTTCAAATCCCGCGAAGGCGGTAACCGTCCGCTGCACCGCGCGCAAGCTCACCGAATCTTAAAAAGAGTAGGGGAGTGCTGCGGTATCGATGTGACCCGACTCTCGACGCATTCGTTGCGGAAGAGTTTTGTGCGTTCCGTGTATGACGCTTCTGGACACGACCTGGTCGTGACGCAGCGAATCGTCGGCCACAGTAGCCCGACTATCACTGCGCGCTATCTAGAAACGACCGACGCCGAGCTCGACAATCTCGTCCTCCGCCTCGGATCGCCCACCTCCGAAACCCGCGCCGTCGCTTAACTCCACGCGTGACATCAACCCGCGGTGCGACGTTACGCCCATTGCGTTGCTCCCAATCCAACCGCTTGAGAACCGGGGTTCGAATCCCCGTGGGGACGCCAATTTTCTCCTCTGAGGAGGAAAACCTGACAGCCGATTTGCCAGTTGACGTGGCAAATCAGTCATGACTCAGGCTACTTCCTTCAACATCGCAGAGTTCACGAATCCCTCCGGGGAGATCGTTTTCCGCGTTTCCGGGTGGTTGCACGGTAAACGCATCCGTAAAAACTTCCCGACCCGTCGTGAGGCGCAAGCCGAATGCCAGACCCTGGAAATCGCACGGCTACAAGCCGAGAATGTTCGCACGGCGATCACCCGGCTGAGCGACGACCAGCTGCAAGAAGCCGAAGCAAGCCTTCGCCGGCTCATCGGTCCGCCGTGCTCGCTATCCTTCGACCTCGATTTCGCGCTCACGAACTACCGCGAGCCGGAAAAGTAAAAACTGCGGGCCGATGCCGTGGCGGACTACATCGCGGCAAAGGAGCACGAGTTCACACAAGATCAAATCTCGATTCCGCAGATGTCGCGGGTGCACGATGACGTTAGAATTTGCCGATCATACGGTGGTAATCGAAGGCGAGAGGCGCATGGAGGTCTTCGGTCATTTGCTCGCAGGGCGTGAAGACTATCCGGATCGGTCGACGCAGGCTGCGCAGTCGAGGGTATCCAGATTGCGGACGGGTGAAAACAAAACGGCTCATTGACGTTGGACCGATCTCGGCCATCGCAGGGAAGAGGATAAAAATAGATGTGATCGGACACGCCGCTCTAATGTTTGTCGGAACCGACTACGAAGCCGATGGCAAAGGCGCCGGCGAATTGCTGGCTATGCACTGGGGTGGGGCGGGGGATTCCGCAGAACCCGGAAAACGCGGAATTGGCGCACCTCGGAACTCGAGGTCGCACCTGATGACGTGCGGTGACCCTTGTAACTGAAGTAGAGCAGAGATACGCGAGGATTTGAAGTTTGCCCGCCTTCCTCTCAGTACCTACGCTATTCTTGGTCCTCTTAAAATTGGTTAATCGATTCCACACCTATCATGAACCGGTGGGGGAGTATCCAATCGTGACCGCCATTCAATGCTGGTTTCGAGCCCAAATTCGGCCGAGTTCCTCGTAAATTGTCCCCGCGATGGCCCGCTCGCGAAACGATAACCGCTTTTTTGCCCGGTTAGGACTAGGGCTTTGACCCTAGTTCCTCAATTACAATTGCAACGTTTACAGCCTCATGGGAAAGCGTTTATTACACTCTGAGCGATTGCTAATGTAAAAAACCTATTAATCCTCACGCCGTGCATACGCAAAAACCCGTCGGCTGGTGTGTGTTTGGTCGGACCGTCCTTGCGCTGGCAGGTTTCGCGGTCGGATTGCGACCGGCATTTGCGGGCCCGAACCCAGGCAACATTGCTGTCGCTGCCGGTTCTTCGCATACTCTTGCCCTCAAATCCAACGGCACGGTCTGGTCATGGGGTCTCAATACCAATGGTCAGCTCGGTG
>JANYBX010000347.1 GCA_025360615.1 Opitutia bacterium | reverse complement strand
GGTCGCCAGCTACTCCGCCCTCACCAACAAACCCCTCGACCTCGCCACCGCCGAACGCCTCCTGCACGACGTGCTCATGGAGCAGGCGCAGACGATCCTCACCATCGAGACGATCCAGAAACGCGTCGCCGACCATTTCCAGATTCGCCACAGCGACATGACCAGCAAGCGCCGGCCCAACAACATCGCCATCCCCCGCCAGATCGCGATGTATATTACCCGCACGCTCACGAAACATTCTCTCCAGGAAATCGGCGACGCCTTCGGAGGCCGCGACCACGGCACCGTGATCCACGCCTGCAAAGCCGTGGATAACATGATGGAGCAAGACGCCACCACGCGCAGCAGCGTGGACTTCCTAAAAACCCAGCTCAGTCGCTGAGCCGAAGAGAGGGCGCGTATCCCCAGCGCGCCGATTCGCCCCGGGAGCGCGGACGCCCTCGTCCGCCTCCCACAGTAGAGCCGGTCTCCGACCGGCTTTCCGAAAATGGCGTCGCTGGCTTGCCCCCCATCGCCTCGTCCCCATTTTGCTGCGCCCATTCGACGAGGAATATTTTCGAACGGCTCTCCGTTCCAGCCTGCGAAACCTGCTCACGCTCCGGCACCCCACCGCGCGCCGCGTTGACCTCAGCGCCTCCCTCTCTCAACTCTCAGCCCTCAACTCTCCACTGTCATTTTTCCCCGTCCGTTCTCCGCTCCCATGTCCCTCTCCGCCGAACAAAAAGCCACCGTCTCCACCTGGATCGCCGCCGGCGACAACCTCTCCGCCGTCCAGAAAAAGCTCCGCGACGAGTTCAAGATTTCGATGACCTATATGGATGTCCGCTTCCTCGTCGACGACCTCAACCTCACCCTCAAGGACCCCGCCCCCAAAGCCGACGCCAACGACCTCTCCAAAACTCAGCCCGCGTCCGCCGCCGCCAAAAATGGAGGCGGGGTGCCCCCACCCCGCAAAGAACCGTCGCCCGCCGGCAGCGCCCCCGCTGATCCCTCGCTCGACGCCGACTTCCCCCCCTCCGACCCCGCCACGCCCGACCACGATCTCCCCCTCGACGACGAAGCTGCCGTCCCTCCCGCGGGCCTCGGCTCCGTCACGGTCGTCGTCGACAAAGTCACTCTCATTCCCGGCGCGATCGCCGGCGGCAGCGTGACCTTCAGCGACGGCGTGACCGGCAAGTGGATCATCGATCAACAGTATCGTCCCGGTTTCACCGAAATCAGCCAGCCCGGCTACCGCCCCAGCCCCGCCGACGGCCAAGCCTTCATGCAGGAACTCAGCCGCCAGCTCCAGTCGCGCGGCTTCTAAACTATCCTGCTGCTCTTCGAATGGGATCCTGCCAAAGCCCGGAGCAATCGGGCCAAGCACGGCGTAACCTTTGAGGAAGCTACGACGATCTTTGGCGATACTCATTCGCTCACCATCGACGCCCCCCACACTCGTTGGTCGAGCATCGTTTCATCACCATCGGGCAATCTCATTCCGGCCGTATTTTGGTGGTGGTGCATGCCGCCCGCAGCGGAAAAATTCGCCTCATCAGCGCCCGCCCCTGCTCACGTCAGGAAAAATTTCACTATGAAAACGTCTAAATCCGCCAGCCCGTCTCCGGTCTATGACTTTTCCAAAGGTGTCCGCGGCAAATTCGCCTGCCAGTATGCCCGTGGCAGCAACGTCGTCGTGCTCGATCCTGACCTCGCCCGCCATTTTCCCACTGCCCGGAAGGTGAACCAGTCCCTCCGCACGCTGCTCGCCGCCAGCAAGGCCTAAAGCGCCCCGGCGTCACTAAGGTAGAATCCAAAATCGCCGGCCTGAGCGACGATTCGCCCGATTTCGAATCCCGCGGATTTCTCCTCAGCGCCACCCTGCTCCGGGAAAAAATCCCCTCCTTCGCGGCCTACCCGTTTAACCTCCCCGCCGTTCGCGAGCTCGCCACCCTGCCGCTGCATCGCGCCGTCACGTTCATCGTCGGCGAAACTGGCCTCGCTCCCATCCGCTACGAAGACACCGAACACTACGTCATCACCCGTCGTTTCCTGAACAACCCCGCCAGCCTGCTCCGCCAGTTGTTCGGAGGAACCACCACCCTCCGACCGTGCGGACGCCCGCTGACCCGGAACCCTAATTCGCACCCACCGACACCATCCGCGTAAACTCCGCCTCGTCGATCACGGCCACGCCGAGCGCCTGCGCCTTTTCCAGTTTCGAACCCGCCTCCGCACCTGCGAGCACATAGCTCGTCTTCTTGCTCACGCTGCCGCTCACCTTGCCGCCCGCCGACTCAATCAACGCCGCCGCCGCCTCGCGCGTGAGCGTCGGCAGCGTGCCCGTCAGCACAAACGTCTTCCCCGCGAGCAGCGTGCTCACCGGCCCGGCGGTTTTCACCGCTGCCGCCGGCGTGATGCCGAGCGACGCCAATTCGCCAATCAGCGCGCGATTCCTCGGCTGATTAAAAAACTCCAAGATCGCTAACGCTATCGTCTCGCCGATGCCCGCGATGCGCGTCGCCTTTTTCTCACCGATGAAGTCCTCGAATTTCGCCGTCGCCAGAGCGTCAAGACTCCCGAAGTGCCCCGCCAAATCCTTCGCCGCCGCCACGCCCACATGCGTGATGCCGAGCCCGTGGACGAACCGCCACAGCTCCGCGCCTTTGCTCCGCTCCAGCGCCGCGAGCAGGTTATCCGTCGATTTCTCCACGCTCTTGCCGAGCGTCAGCAAATCCTCGCGTTTCAGCCGATACAGGTCCGCCACGCTGCGCACCCAGCCTTTTTCCGCGAGCGTATCGACCATGGCCTCACCGAGCCCGTCGATGTCCACGCCCGCCTTCGACGCGAAATGCTGCACGCGCCGCCGCACCTGCACCGGGCACTCGTAGTTCGGACAACGCAGCGCCACCTCACCCTCGAGCTGCACGACCGCCGAGCCGCACGCCGGGCACTTTTCTGGAAACACAAACGCCACGCACTCCGGCGCGCGTCGCGCGAGATTCACCGCCACGACCGCCGGGATCACTTCGCCGGCTTTTTCAACCGACACCCAATCGCCCACGCGAATATCCTTCCGCGCGATCTCGTCGCGATTGTGCAGCGTCGCCCGCGCCACGGTCGTGCCCGCGAGCTGCACCGGCTCCAGCTCCGCCACCGGCGTGAGCACGCCCGTGCGGCCGACCTGAATCGAGATCGCCCGCAAGCGCGTCTCCGCGCGCTCGGCGGCAAATTTGTAGGCCATCGCCCAGCGCGGCGCCTTGCTCGTCTTGCCCGCGTCCCGCTGCTGCGCGAGCGAATCGAGTTTCACCACGGCGCCGTCCGTCGCGTAGGCGAAGCTCCCGCGCATCGCGTCCAGTTCGCGCACCGCCGCCCAGATCTCGTCCGGCCCGCGCACCGTCCAAAATTTTTCCACCGTCGGCAAACCCCACGCGCGGACCCGCGCATGGTAGCTGCTTTGCGTGTCGCCCACCGCGCCCGCCGGTTCGCAAAAACCCAGCCCGTAGAGCACGATCTGCAACCGCCGCTGCGCCACCTCCGCCGCATCGAGCTGCTTCAGCGTGCCCGCGGCGAGGTTGCGCGGGTTTGCGTAGAGTTCGAGTCCCCCCTCCTCGCGCGCGCGGTTGATCCGCTGAAACTCCGCGAGCGTCATGAAAATCT
Organism: Opitutia bacterium; assembly: GCA_025360615.1. GTDB lineage: Bacteria > Verrucomicrobiota > Verrucomicrobiia > Opitutales > Opitutaceae > Tous-C4FEB. The sequence goes on along the minus strand of JANYBX010000347.1, from coordinate 1,374 downwards.
CCCCGCGGATTTCGATCGCCGCCAGCGGCGGCTCGCCGGCGATTTGCTTCAGCTCGCGCGGCAACGTTTCGATGGTGAGGGCGTTCGCCGTCACGTCGTCGCCCTCGATGCCGTTGCCCCGCGTCACCGCGCGCACGAACTTTCCGTGCTCGTAGGTCAGGCTCACGGCGAGCCCGTCGATCTTCGGCTCGACCACGTAGGCGAGTTCCTCGCGGTCGAGGAGCTTCACGAGGCGCGCGTGAAACTCCCGCAGCTCCGTCTCCGAGTACGTGTTGTCGAGACTCTGCATCGGCTGCCGGTGCCGGTAGGTCTGAAACCCCTCCGCCCGGTCGTCGCCCACGCGCTCGGTCGGCGACTCGCCGCCCGCCGCCTGCGCCGCCGCCGGAAATTGCGTCTCCAAATCCGCCAGCTCGCGCTTGAGAACATCGTAATCCTGATCGGTGATCTCCGGCTTGGCCTTGCGATGGTAGAGCTCGTCGTGCCGTGCGACCTGCGCGCGCAGGTCGGCGATCTTGGTCTGGGCTTCGGCCGGGGTCATCGGGCGGAGACTGTTGCGACCGCCGCCACGTTTTCAACCCGGCGTTGCCGCGATGTGACCGAAGTTTCCAACCGCCGCCGATACCCCGGCCAGGCCGCGTAGAGCGCCACCGCCAGCGCTCCGCCGAACGTGTCCGCCATCCAGTCGGCCAGCTCCACCGAACGCCCTGGAGTGAAACCCTGATGCCACTCGTCCGACGCCCCGTAGACCGAAACCAGCAGCACGGAAACCAGCGCCGCTTTCCAACCGCGCCCGAGCCGCACCACCAGCGTCGCGAGCAAACCGTAGACGGAGAAATGCGCCACCTTGTCGAACCCTTCCACGCCCACCGGCCCCGCGATCTGCGACCGGGACGAAGCCAAAAAAATCAGCGCGGCGATAATGACCGGCCACAGCACGGCACGCATGCGGTAAGCTTTAATCGAAAATCGTGGATCCAAAATTGAAAACCTAGAATTTCACAAAATGGTGCGGGGTATAAAATCACGAGCTCCCGGAAGATAACTAGAGTTCCGCTTGTTTAACGTGTGCTTCAATCGCGATAAGCCATCCACGCTCTTGAAGGGTTTCATAAGCGAAAGCAGTCAGTCGCCCGACATGGCCCTTCACGGAGCCCAACCACAGACCCTCACCGCGAGCCTTCATCGCCTGATACTGACTGGTATTGGCAGAAACCGCGTCTTCAAAAAGAATGTTGGCGTCAGTTCCAATCTCCACGCCTCCTTGATGCAGCAGCAGCTTATCATTTTTTATGACCGTAACCTGCATTCCCTGAGTCAGCCATTGTTTGTTAAATTTTCCCACTTCAGCACAAGCGCCGGCATCGCCATCCTCGG
>JANYBX010000345.1 GCA_025360615.1 Opitutia bacterium | reverse complement strand
GCCGGGTGGCGTCGAGCTGGCTTCGGCTGCTTTGTTGCAACACCGGCGAGGAGATTTGTTTAATCTGGGACCAAGCCTTGGCATGTTACGAAAATGAGGTGGCACGCGGGCAGACCGAAAAGAAGGTGCGCCGTGAGCTGCGAAAAGTGATAGAGGCGCGCATCCCATTTTTCGGAAAGGGCGGACGAGCCCTCGAAACGAAGATTCGCCGGGCGCTCCTACGATGGCGGGCCGGGGGCCGCGTCGCATCCGCTCTTCAAGACGAACGGCAAGACAACTCGGGACGCGTGAGACGCGCTGACCTGCCTGAAGATTTTCGATTAAAACTTCTCGCGCGATCACACGCGAACAACGGCCGAGTTGCTCAATCATGGAGGGAAGCGATCAAAGAAGGTTGGATGCCCGAAGCAGTCGCGGCCGCCTACCCATTCAAATGGGAATTCAAGTCGAGAGTGCCAAATTCAATCCGCGCTGCGCTTGGCCCGGACCTCGGGGTTTTGAATCCGCTACGGATCGGGAATCACAACGCAAAGATGAAAGGTCCGAGCATCAATCGCGACTACACCAATGTTCCGTCTGGTAAAGTATTTCAGTCCGACGACCTGACCCCGCCGGTTTGGTTTTACGTCACCAACGCCGATGGTTCATTCGCGCTGACGCGGGGCCAGTTCCTCCCGTGGATTTGCGCGCGATCACAGTACATTGTCACTGCCCAGCTCATTCCAGAAAAGGGTTATGACTCCATTGATATCCTTCGAGGTATCACTCGGCTGCATGACGAGTACGGCCTCCCTGAAGAGCTGTATTTCGAAAATGGGAACTGGGGCGCGCAGTTGATTGGAGGTTCCAAGGAAAAGGTCCCGTGGAAGGATTTCGCCTACGGTTTATCCTCGGTCGGCGTTCGGGTTCGTCACGCTCAGGCCAGAAATCCGCGCGCGAAGATCGTCGAAAACTTGCTCGGCCAACTTCAAAATCGGATGGATCGGTTGAAAGGTTACGCGGGAAGAAGGTCCGACCAATGTCCCGAGGAAACTCACCGCGCGTACAACCTTGTGAATCGAGGAAAGGCCCATCCCGGAGAGTTTTTCTATTCCCAGGCGGAGTGGATGCAGAAACTTAATACGATTTGTGACGCGTTTAACAACGAACCCCAGAACGGGAAGATGCTGGCCGGCCTCAGCCCCCATGAAGCGTTCGTGAAGTTCCGGGAATCACCGCCGGTGCGCCTCCCGCAAGAGCTGCGTTATTTACTCGCCCGTTCACGGGTGGAAAAAACCGCTCAGGCATCGGGAATCAGGGTGAACCGATTCAATTACAAAGGTGAAGCGGCCTCGCGGCTGGTCGGACAACGCGTACTCGCGTGGTTTAATCCCGAGGATCCGGAGACCATTTGCGTGACCGATCTGAACCACAAAAATCCGATCACTCTCTCTCGCGAATCAGCAGTGCCCGCATTTGACGCAACGTCGGAAGAAATCGAACTGGCGAAGCGCGAGAACCACGCTCAAACGAAATATCAACGAACGCTTTTTGCGACGCTCACGAAGAATTTCCCCGAGGAGTTCACCCGCGCGCGCCGTCATCTAAAGCTAGACAGTCTCAGCACAGCGAAGCTCGGCGTTGAAATGGAAGCACAGCGCCGAGACGAGGTCTCCACGCAGGCCGCCGAGACTCGTTTGAAAAAGAAAGCCGATAGGCACGCGAGAAACATGGGGTTGGGTTCCGCCCCGCGGAACACCGACGGTGAACAGACTGAGGCGCTCGTGGCTTTGGATCGCGCAGGAATCAAAGCAATCAATCCCTACGCCGAAGAAGAATGAACGCGAAAAAACTCCAGCCAATCCGGGCCGCATCCGTTCCACTAAATGACGCGGCAAAAACCGCCTCTGCGTTCCCTTCATTAGACTTTCCGGGGCGAACGACTCTGATGCTTTCCGAGATGGCGACAAAATTAGGGGTGAGTGTTCGCCACCTGTTGAACGAAGTCGATGAGGGGGTGCTCACGGTGATGGATCTAAAAGGAAACACCTCTTCGAGATCCTGCTGGCGAATTCCGGTCGAATCTTACCGAGAATATGTTTTGCAGCGGGTCTTCGGCCCCAGCCGTGCCGAGTTTTTAGCCGCGCTACCGGTCAATCTCCGGAAGCGCCTGATTGCCGAGCTGTACGCCTCCCTCGAAGGAGAGAAACCATGATGATCAAACCAATAGGATTGGAGGAATTTGCATCCGTTTCCCCTGTGGCGGGGCCTTCGGCTGCGAGCACGGTCTCGCAGCTCACCGATGAAAAAAAGCGCCGCCTGGTCTGGTTTCTCCAATGGAAATCGCATGAGCCCGGCGGTCTGAAGTCGTTCGCGTACACACTTGTCGGCCGGAATCCTGAGCGTCTCGGCTCACACACGATGCATCGGCTCGGGTTCGACGTTCACACTTATTTCGAAGGACCCGCTTATGAACTCATTTGTGATGAGCTGAACAGCCACCCACTCGGTTGCATTGAGAAAATTAAAGCCGAATTTATCGAACTCGAACTCCGTGAATCATTCGTGGACCTTCTCGACTATTCCGCCGAAGAGAAGGACGCCCAGAAAGCACGGTCGTTTGAGCGTCGGCGCAATTTTGATGCGGAAATAGGCCCGAAAAAACGACGGCAGTCCGCAGTAACCTTCCTCTACACCTGCCGGGAACAGGCTTTAGTGATGCCCGAGTTTCTCGCGGGCCTTTGCAAAAATCCGGGTGCAAATTGGGACCTACCTTATTTCTCGCGGCTCGTTGATGCGCTGGAAATTGCCCTCAAAGAGCAGACCGATGGTGCTGCAAAGACTGCCGCGCCAACGAAGATCTCCGCGAACGTTCATGATGCATTGGATTTCGCTCATCAAACGAAAGGCCTTGTCGTAATTCACGGGGTTGAGCGAATGGGCAAATCTGAGGCTGCTCGGATGTGGCAGGCCGCCCATCCCGAAAAGGCACGCCTCATCAGTCTGAGCGCGGCCACCACAGACTTTCTTTTCTACAGCGAAATTTTTGAAGCCCTCGGTTGCGGGGAAAAGAAAGCAGGGACTAGCACCGAACTACGGAGCCGCATTCGTGAAACCGTTCAGAATCGCGACCTCGCATTGATATTCGATGAAGCGCACTGCCTTTTTGGCCTTTCGGAAAAAGCGTCGATCAAACGCCTGGAGTACATCCGAACTGAATTTGTGAATCGGGGGATTCCCGTCGTCCTCATAATCACACCACAATTCGCGAAAAGATTGAAGGACTTGGAAGCGAAGACGAGTTTCAACGTGAATCAATTGCGAGGCCGCTTGGCCCGATGGGTGACTTTACCGCCCAAACCTTCCCGCAGCGACGTGGAGTGTCTGACGCGTTTCTGCCTCCCTGGAATCGATCAGGAAAGTCACGCGCTGATGACGAACTTCGCGATGCAAAGCGAATATCCCTTCGCCTCCGTTCGTCACGCGGTCAACGAGTGTCACGCTCTGATCGCGCCGGGAGAAAAAATCAGCCCCCCGATTATCTCGAAAGCAATCGGCCATGCCCTATTCACCGCGAGCCAGCTAGCGGAAACGATACCAGCGCCGGCACCGGCGCGCCGCGTTCAGCAACGTCCCAGTCGGCGGAATTTCGAACAGCCTCCAGAGGCGATGCATGAGGCCAGCAACGCCGTTGCGAACGAAATTCCGACATCCCGGAACGGGAACTCCGGCCTGATTTTCCAAGAGAGCCTCAACCGCGCGCAAAGCCCAGCTCTCACCGTTTAATCTCCCCCGGCCGCCCCCTTCGCATCGCCTCTCAAACGCCGATGCTTTTTTGCTGCCCGGATGGCTTGGACATTAGACATCGAGAAATGCGACATCTTTTCCGCGACGATACAAATTTCAGGGGGAGCCGGTCGGTGGCGGTGAAAGGACTACGTCCTTTTTATCGACCCAGAACCAGCAGGGCATTGATTGACCCGCGCGTGCCATCACTCGGCACCTCGATCCGCTGGCTGGCGTCAGGCGCGCGGTCTGCAATGCGGTGCGCAAACGCAGATAATCGCCTTCGTGAAAGGCGATATCCGCGTTGTCCACGGTCGACTGCCCCGGTCCGGGCAACTTACGAGCATCCAAGTCGAGAATCTGCGGCAGGCGGAACGACTCGTTTAGCGTCACGACATTCGCTTCGATTTCGCCGGTGCGCGTTAGCCAAATCCCGGTAAGAAGCACCCGATAGATCGTAGAGCATGGCAGGACGGCCAGATTCAAAACATCAGGAAACGTCGGTCGCAATCTCCGCCGCGCCTTCGCGGCGGGCCTCTTTATGGGAGGCGCGTTTCTCGCGGCGGGCGCGCATCCAATGCGGCTCGGGGGCTTCGCCGGCCATGATGCAACCTTGCGGTTGGATTTCGCCCACCACGTTCGCGAGGCCGAAGCGCGTGATCTGCGCCTTCACCTTCGTCGCGTCCTTGTAGGCAAGCGGTGACTCCGAGAGATCGGCGCCGCCGCCGAACCAGCGGATGTCGAGGCCGGCGGTCGTTTCCGCCATCGTCTGTTGGACGCGGGCAGGATCGATTTCGCCGTCAGCGTCCTTGTAGGGCTTGAGCATCGCGGTGCGCGAAAGATTGCGGCCGGCGCCGTGCGGAGCGAAGGAGAGGTAGTCGTGGTTGTTCGAGCCGAGCACGAGGAGGATTTCGCGCGCCATGTTCAGCGGGATCAGGCCGAGCAGCGGACGGCCTTGCGCGTCGGCCCAGGCGGGCGTGGCGCCCTTGCCGTGGAAAAACGCGTCGCCGCGTTTCCAGACGAAGTTGTGCTCGTTGCCGATCTGCACGAGCGCGCGCTGGCCGAGGCGGCGCAGGACGGCGCCGTGCAACACGGCGTGGTTTTCGCGCGTCCAGCGGCTGATGTATTGCAGCGCATCCCAGTAGTCGCGGCCCTCGGGCGAGTCGCCCGGGAGCCACACGGCGGCGTCCGGAATATCCTTGGCGTTTTCATCGCACCATTGGCGCGCCACCTTCTGGCCGCGCTTGTAGAGATCGGCGCCAAGACCGCGCGAACCGTGATGCGTCACGAGGACGTTGAAGAGGCCGTCGCGGCGAACGATCCACTCGGACAGCTCGGTGTAGCCGGCGGCTTCGATGGCCGCGCGCTGTGCTTCGGTGAACTGGATGCGGCCGACGTAGGCGAAGTGATTTCCGTCGCCTTGCGTGCCGAGAAAATCTTGCGCGCGGCTGCGGAGGCCGGAGAGAAACGGATTGTCCCACACCGGCTCGTCGAGCACGGGCGAGGTCATTTGGGAACCGCGCGGGCGTCCACCGGGACCAAAGTGCGTCGTCTTGTGGAGATGATCCATGATCTCGCCAACGGGATGGTTGGCGGGAAAAAACGTCGCGAACATCGAGCAGCAGATGTCGGCCGAATGCGCGCCGGGGATGATGGCGTTTTCAACCTCGATCGCGCCGCCGACGGGAATCGTCGCGCGACCGCCGCCCGAGGGGCAGGCGTCGGGCATGATCACGCCGCGTTTCACGACGGGGACGTGCAGGAGCTCGGTCATGCGGGCGCGGGCGGCGGCGACATTGGTCGCCTCCTCGGGCGTCTCGGCTTCGATGGCCTCGGCGAGCGGCGCGGGTTCGTGGCGGGGCAAGATGACGGCGAGTTGCTTTGGCCATTCTTGTTCGAGCTGGGCGAGGACGGCGGCGCGGTCGAGTCCGGCGGACTCGAGGTCGCGGGCGCGGCGCAGGGCCGGGCCGAGGCGGCGGCCTTCGTGCCAGCCGGCCGTGATGAGATCGCGGGCTTTGATTTCCATGTTCATGTTTTTAGAGAGAGTAGCAGGGAGCGGTGGTGGCGGGTAGCGCGAACGTCGCGGCGGATGTGACTGTTTAGTCAGGTGTGTGGTCTTCGAATTGGTCGCAGAGGGACGAG
>JANYBX010000331.1 GCA_025360615.1 Opitutia bacterium | reverse complement strand
GGCTATCGTTATCTCAACCCCGCCGACGCCTCGACCGTCCTCCACAAAATCTGGGGCAACCCGGGCAGCTCCGGCAGCCTCGGCCTCCTCGTGCCCGCCGCCTTCGATCCCCTCGTCGAGGGAGAGTGGGCCGTGGTCATTTCCTTCGAATAAGACGGCTACGTCAATGATGACGACGCTTCGACCATCAAATACGACAAGCTCCTCGCCGAGATGAAGGAAAGCGTGGGCGAGGCCAGCAAGGAGCGCGTCAAGCAGGGCTACTCCTCGATTGAACTCGTCGGCTGGGCCTCACCGCCGCACTACGATCAGGCTGCGCACAAACTTTACTGGGCGAAGGAAATCAAGTTCGGCGACTCCCCGGAGCACACGCTCAACTACAATCTCCGTCTCCTCGGGCGCCGCGGCGTGCTCGTCCTCAACGCCGTCGCCGCGATGTCCGACTTGAAAAAAGTCGAGGCCGCGACGCCCGCGATCCTCGGCATGGTCAACTTCCAAGAGGGACACCGCTACGCCGATTTCGCCCCCAGCTCGGATAAGGTCGCCACCTACGGCATCGCCGCCCTCGTCGCCGGCGGCATCGCGGCGAAGGCCGGCTTCTTCAAGCTGCTCTGGGTCGGCATTCTCGCGTTCAAGAAGCTCATCATCATCGCCGTGGTTGCCGGCGTCGCCTTCATCAAGAAACTTTTCAGCCGTGGCGGCGCCAAGGAAGCCGAAGCCCTCCGCGCACCGACTCCTCCACCCAGCGCCTAGCCGGTTCCACCGGGGAAAGTGCCTCGCCCACTCAGTGCTTAAAATGCCGTGAACCGGTGAACACCATCGCCATCCCGCGCGCGTCCGCCGCTGCGATCACTTCCGCGTCGCGCACCGATCCGCCCGGCTGAATCGCGCTGGTCGCGCCCGCCTCCGCCGCCGCGATCAAACCATCGGCAAACGGAAACAACGCCTCGCTCGCCACGACCGAGCCGCGCAGGTCGAGCTTCGCCTCGCCCGCTTTCCACACCGCGATGCGCGAGCTGTCCACCCGCGCCATTTGCCCGGCGCCGACGCCGAGCGTCTGTTCGCCGCGGCAATACACGATGGAGTTCGACTTCACGTGCTTCCCCACTTTCCAGCCAAACATCATCGCCGACCATTCCTCCGGCGTCGGCTCGCGTTTCGTCACCACTTTGAATTCGCGCACATTGCCGAGCGTGCGATCGCGGTCCTGCACCAGCACGCCGCCGACCACCGAGCGAATTTCCTGCAACGCATCCGCACCGATGCCGCCTTTCGCGATCATCAGCCGCAGGTTTTTCTTTTTCCCGAAAATCGCGAGGGCTTCGTCGCTGAAGCGCGGCGCGATGATGACCTCGGTGAAAATCTCCGCGATGCCCGCCGCGAGCGTGCCGTCGAGCGTTTGGTTCACGATGATGATGCCGCCGAACGGCGCCTGCTTGTCGGTCGCGTAGGCGCGTTCCCACGCGTCGATCAGCGTGTCAGCGCTCGCGACGCCACACGGATTCGTGTGCTTCAAAATCGCCACCGTCGGCCGCTCGAATTCGCCGATCAGGTAGGTCGCCGACGTGATGTCCAAAATATTATTGTAGCTGAGTTCCTTGCCCTGGAGTTGCTCGAAATGGTCGTGAAACGTCCCGTAGAGCGCCGCCTTCTGGTGCGGGTTTTCCCCATAGCGAAGGCTCTGCGCTTTTTTCCACGACAGCGACAGCGCCGCGGGAAACCCGCTCAACGCCTCCAAATCCGGCTCCGTCGCCTGCGCTTCGAGATAGCTCGCGATGGCCGCATCGTAGCTCGCCGTGCGCTGGAAAACCTTCAGCGCGAGCTTCCGTCGCAGTGCGAGCAGTTCCTTGCTCCCCTCGCCCGCCGCCAGCGCCGTGAGCACCGCGGAATAATCCGCCGGATCGCACACCACGGAGACGCTTTCGTGATTTTTCGCCGCGCTCCGCAGCATCGAGGGCCCGCCGATGTCGATATTCTCGATCGCCTCCTCGAAATGCACGCCGGGCTTTGCGACCGTCGCCTCGAACGGGTAAAGATTCACCACCACGAGATCGATCAGCTCGATCGCGTTGGCTTTCGCCTGCGCGAGATG
>JANYBX010000298.1 GCA_025360615.1 Opitutia bacterium | reverse complement strand
CTCGGCCGCCAGGAACTCGTTTATGGCGACCAGCGCTCGCTCGGTCATTTCCGCTGGAATAACAACGCCCGCACTTTCGACGCCGCGAAACTCCGCTGGCAGAACCGCTTCTTTGGCGTCGATGCGTTCTCCGGCGGTCTCGTTTACAACGACAATCACAACTTCAACAAATCGCACATCAAAGACGACCACTTCTCCGGCCTCTACTTCAACTTCCCCAACATTCCCACGCTCTCCGAGAAAAACCTCGTCGAGGCCTTCATCTACTCGCGCAACGTGACCGTCAGCAGCGCGAAAGTGAACGTCGATCCGAACAACAATCCCTACGCCGGCGTCGCCGCTCCCTTCCGCAATCCCGCGAAACAGGATCTCTACACCGCCGGCATTCGCTACAAGTCGAAGCCGCTCGCCTTCGGCCCGTGGGACTACGGCGTCGAGCTCATGCACCAGTTCGGCGACCGTGCTGTCACCGGCCCGACCGCCGCGTCCGCCGCCGTCGCCGCCGCACCCCGCCTCCGCCAGCGCGCTTGGGCTGCGATTGCCCAAGGCGGCTACACGTTCACCGAATCCGCGTGGCAGCACCGCATCGGCCTCACCTACAGCTACGCCTCCGGCGACAAAAATTCCACCGATGGCACGAGCCAGACGTTCCAAAATCTTTTCGCCACCACGCATCTGTTCTACGGTTACATGGATTTGAACAGCCTCCAAAATCTGAACGACCTCCGCCTCGCCTACACCTTCAAGCCGAAGACGAACCTCAGCATCGGTCTCGAAGGCCATCTCCACTACCTCGATCGCACCACCGACAGTTGGTATAACGTCGCCGGTGTCGCCCGTGCCGGCGGCGCCGCCAACGCCGGCACCGGTTACGCAATCAGTCCCAACTTCAGCCGCGAACTCGGCCAGGAACTCGATCTCGTCGGCAGCTGGCACATCATTCCCTCCGCCCAGTTTGAAGTGGGCGTGAGTCGCTACTTCCGTGGCGACTACATCAAGCAGTCGCTCGCCATCCCCGGCTCGAAGAACGCCAACTACGTCTACGTCCAGCTCACCCTGAGCCTCTGATCGGCGTCCATCAAACGCGTGGTCTGAAGTGTAATTCGAAACGGCGGGAGGGGCTTTACGCCCCGAACCATCGTCATCCCGCAACCGTCCGGGCGTAAATCCCGCCCCATCAAATCCCAGCGGAGTCCTCCATGGACCCGCTGGGATTTTCATTTTCCGTCGCGCCCCGGAATTCATTTCATTCATGAAACTTCACAAAATTTTTCATCGCCTTACTTGAGCCCATTTCCGGGCGTTGGCGTGAACGCTGCTAATCGCAGCGCATTCACGCATGAATTTCTCTCAGCTCAAAAAATCCGGCCACTGGCCCACTCTCGCCACGTCGTTCCTCTATTTCGACGTCAGTTTCATGGTCTGGACCATGCTCGGGGCGCTCGCCGGATTGATCGTTCCGGCCCTCCACCTCAGCGCCCAGGAAAAATTCCTGATGATCGCCACGCCCACCCTTGCTGGCGCGTTTCTCCGCATCGTGCTGAGTTTGATCTGTGATCGCATCGGCATCAAAAATACCGGCCTCATCGCCCAGCTGGTCGTCATGGCCGGCCTCGCCGTCGCGTGGCAAACCGGGCTCTCCTCGTTGAATCAGGCGCTCGCCCTCGGCTTTGTCCTCGGCCTCGCGGGTGCGAGCTTCGCCGTCGCCCTGCCGCAGTCCGGCCGCTGGTATCCGCCGCAGATGCAGGGCGTGGTGCTCGGGCTCGCGGGCGCCGGCAACGTGGGCGTCGTCATCGATCATCTCCTCGCTCCGCGGATCGCCGCCGTGTGGGGCTGGCAGGCCGTATTCGGCGCCGCGCTCGTGCCGCTCTCCATCGCGTTTGTGCTCTACGCGATCTTCTCGAAGGAGCCGCCCGAGCCGGTGGGCTTCAAGCGCAAGAAACTTTCCGACTACCTGAAACTGCTCGGCGAACGCGACGCGCACTGGTTTTGTTTCTTCTACACGATCAGCTTCGGCGGCTTCGTCGGCCTCGCCACCGCCTTCGCCATTTACTTCAAGGATCAGTTCCAACTCGCGCCCGTGCAGGCCGGCGAAATGGCCGCGTTCTGCACGCTCGTCGGGGCGCTGGGCCGGCCGATGGGTGGCGCTCTCGCCGACAAGCTCGGCGGCATCCGTTCGCTCGGCGTGTTCTTCTCCGTCGCGGCCGCAGCGATGACCGTGGCCGCGTTTTCCAACAACCTCTGGGTTTGCGGCGGCGCGTTCTTCATCGCCTCCGGCGCCTTCGGCATGTGCAACGGTTCCGTGTTCCAACTTTTGCCGCAGCGTTTCGCCCGCGATATCTCGGTCATGACCGGGCTCGTCGGCTGCGGGGGCGGCGTTGGCGGCTTTGCGCTCGGCATGTTGTTCGGTCTCTCGAAGCAGCACACCGGCAATTACACCACCGGCATCCTCCTCTTCGCCGGCCTCTGCGTCCTCGCGCTCGCCGGGCTCGGCGCCGTCAAGCGCCGATGGCGCACCACGTGGGGCGCGACCGCCGCCGCCCGCATCTGATCATCCCACTCCGTTCGCGCTCGTGCTCGTGCTCGCTCCCGCTGGCCTCCGCCACCACGCTGCGCGCCGATGAAACTCCACCGCTCCGCGCACGGCTCCCCCCGCGATCCCACGCGGCCTTCCGACGACGCGTTTCGCATCGAGGAGCGCGGTGAAAGCGTGATCGCCCTCCTCGCCGACGGCCTCGGCTCCAGCCAGGAAGGCGGCACCGCTGCCCGGCGCGCCGTGGAAATGTTCGCCGACTATTATCTCACCCGCCCGCAGGCGTGGAGCCCCCGTCGCGCGCTCCGCGAGTTCGCCCACCAGATCAACCGGCTCTTCTTTCAGGAATCCCAACAACGCCACGGCTCGGCCGAACTGCTCTGCACGCTCAGCGTCACCGCCATCGAGGGCGACCGGCTTTACGGCCTCAACGTCGGCGACTCCCCCGTTTACCTCTGGCGCCGCGGCCAGCTCACCCGCCTCACCGAGCAACACTCCCTCGCCGCCGACGGCCTCGAACACGTCCTCACCCGCGCCATCGGTCTCGAAGCCACCCTCGCGCCGCACTGCTTCGAGTCCGCCATCGAGCCCGGCGACGTCGTCATGCTCTGCTCCGACGGCATCAGCACCGTGCTCTCCGTCGAGCAACTCACCGACTTGCTCGCTCGGCGCACCTCCGCGCGCGGCCTCGTCAACGCCGTCTCCAATCTCACCGCCGACAAACCCGAACTCTGCGACGACGCCACCGCCATCGTCCTCGACATCGTCGAGCCTGGCTGGCGCGTCGAAAGCGGCCGCCGCCCCCTCGAGGTCCTTCCCACCCTGCGCGCCGGCCAGCAAATCGACGGCTACAAACTCGACCGCTCGCTTCAACAAGGCGATCGCGTCTGGCTCGCGACCGCTCCCGACGGTGCGCGCCACGTGCTCAAGTTCCCCCCCGTCGATGCCATCGAGGATGAGACCCGGCGCGACGCCTTCGTCCGCGAAATGTGGAATGCCACGCGCATTCACTCTCCCGATTTTGTGCGCGCCTTCATGCCCTCGAGCACCGGTGCGCTCCGCTTCTACGCGATGGACTACGTCGAGGCACCCACCCTGCGCGCCTCCCTGATCGCCGCCCCGCTCTCCGTCGAGGAAACCCT
>JANYBX010000374.1 GCA_025360615.1 Opitutia bacterium | reverse complement strand
TCCACGTGGAGGACGCCGTGCACCGCATTGTCGGCATCATCAAGCAGCTCAGTTCGCTCGTCGTGAAAATCCGCCCACCCCTCATCAAAACCAGCCTCGCCCGGCTGATCGAGGGCGCCATCAGCCGCTTCCACGCGGACTACAAACTCACCTCTCCCGTCACGGTGGAAAACCCCCTCGGCGAATTTGAAATCGACGCCAACACCGAGGTCTTCGACGAAGTCCTTTCCAAGGTGCTGATGAACGCGTGGGAATCCTACGACCACAAGCCTGCCGACCAGCGCCCCATCTCCATCATCACGCAGCTCATCGACAAGCCCCACGAGGGGAAATTCGTCGAACTCCGCATCGAGGACCGCGGGCACGGCATTGATCCTGAAATTCGCGACCGCATGTTCGAGCCGTTTATCAGTTCCAAGCACACCGTCGGTGTCGGTATGGGACTCACCATCACGCGCCACGCCCTGCGCACGCTCGGCGGCGAAGTCACGATGGCGGACCGTCCCGGCGGCGGCACCATTGCGATTCTCCTGCACCCCGTCGAAAAACGGGTGAAGAAACTTTCCTGAAAATCCTGGCCCCCGGTTTTCCTTCATGGCCAAAATCGCTTTCCTCGGCGCTGGCAACATGGCCGCCGCCATGGTCGAGGGCTTGCTCGCTAAAGGCCGCTTTTCCCCTGCGGATATTATCTGCCTGAGCGGCTCAGGCCGCACCGCCGCCGCGCTCGCGCAAAAGACCGGTGTCACCCTCGCCCCTTCCCTCGAAGGCCTCCTAGCCGGAGCGGAAACGCTCGTCGTCGCTTTCAAGCCCCAGCATCTCGCCACGGCGGACGCGCGACTCGCCCCGCTCACCGCGGGCCAGCTCGTCATCTCCGTGCTCGCGGGCAAACGCCTCGCCCGGCTCGCCCAAATTTTTCCCCAAGCGCGCAATCTCGTGCGGGCCATGCCCAACACCCCCGGCCAAATCGGCGCCGGCATGACCGGCTGGTGCTCACTCGCGCCGCTCTCCCCCGCCGATCACGCGACGGTCGAGATGTTGCTCGGCTCGCTCGGCCAGCACTTGGAAATCCCCGAGGTCCAGATGGACGCACTCACCGCGTTGAGCGGCTGCGGCCCGGCTTATTTTTTCGAATTCGCCGCGGCCCTGCGCGATGCTGGCGTCGCCGCCGGACTCGCGCCCGAAGTGGCGCAAACGCTCACAGTCGAGACGCTGCTCGGCGCAGCCCGTTTGCTCGCCCGCAAAAAAATCGAGCCCGAGACGCTGCGCAATCAAGTGACCTCGCCCAACGGCGTCACCTTCGCCGGCCTGAAGCACATGGAGGCCGGAAATTTTCGCACCCTCATGCGCGACACGATTCTCACCGCGAAAGCGCGCTCGGAAGAAATGTCGAAGGACGCCTAAACCCTGCAGGGCGCGAGCTTGCTCGCGCCCCGAAGCACCCGCGCGGGCTGCCTGCGGTCTATCACCGGGCCGACATTTGAAGATACGTCCCAAATCCCGCCCTCCGAAAAATTAGCGTCGATTAGCGCGGACTAGCTGTTCAAAAAATTCCCATGAGCACACTCAACGGCCGCATTCTCGTCACTGGCGGCGCCGGCTTCATCGGCAGCGCACTCGTTTGGGCGCTCAATCAGCGCGGGTTTACCGACATCGTGATCACCGATTTTCTCGGCTCTGACGAGAAATGGAAAAACCTGGTCCCGCTGAAATTCGCCACCTACGTCGAAGCCGACGCGTTTCGAGAGCACCTGAGGAACAAGCCCACCGCCCATGGGAAATTTTCCACCGTCTTTCATCTCGGCGCCTGCTCCGCGACCACCGAAAAAAACGCCGCCTATCTGGTCGGCAACAATTACAATGTCACGAAGGAGCTGGCCTCGTGGTCGCTGGATCAGGGAGCCCGCTTCATCTACGCCTCCTCCGCCGCGACCTACGGCGACGGCGCGCAAGGCATGGACGACCGCGGTGAAGACCTGCACGCACTGCGCCCGCTGAACATGTATGGCTACTCGAAGCACCTCTTCGATCTCCATGCCCAGCGGCAAGGCTGGTTTAACCGCATCGTCGGCGTGAAATATTTCAACGTCTTCGGCCCGAACGAGGATCACAAAGCCGATATGCGTTCGCTCGTGAACAAAGCCTACCAGCAAATCCTGAACACCGGGACGGTGCAGCTCTTCAAGAGCCACAAACTGGAATACAACGACGGCGAGCAGATGCGGGATTTCCTCTACGTAAAAGACGCCATCGAGATGACGATCCACTTCGCGGAGCGCGCGACGACCGGCGGCGGCCTCTTCAATCTCGGCAGCGGCCAGGCCAACACGTGGCTCACGCTCACAAACGCCATCTTCGACGCGCTCGGGCGGGAGCCGTCGATCGAGTTCATCGACATGCCAGAGGTGTTGCGCGGCAAATACCAATATTTCACGCAGGCCGACATCGCGAAGTTGCGCGAAACCGGTTACGAGCGCGAGATGACGCCGCTCGACGAAGCCGTCCGCGACTACGTGCAGGGGTATTTGATGACGGGGAAGAAACTCGGGGACTGATTCCGCTCGAAGCGGGTAGGTGGAGCGCGTTGA
>JANYBX010000282.1 GCA_025360615.1 Opitutia bacterium | reverse complement strand
CCGAGGCGAGCCCCTTCCCCACCGTCGAAGACATCAAGAAAGACGTTTACTGGGAGACCGACAATCCCGCCGACCGCAAGTCCGTCGGCACCCTCTTCTTCGACTGAGCCGTCAGCTCTCATCTCTCAACTTTCAACTTTTCCGTCATGCCTGTCATCAATTACCGCGAAGCTCTCCGCCACGCCATGGCCGAGGAACTCGACCGCGACCCCAACGTCCTCATCATGGGCGAGGAAGTCGGCCAGTTCAACGGCGCCTACAAAGTCACCAAGGGCCTGCTCGAAAAATTCGGCCCCGCCCGCGTCGCCGACACGCCCATTAGCGAGGCCGGCTTCATCGGCATGGGCATCGGTGCCTCAATGCTCGGCGTTCGCCCCGTCATGGAGCTGATGTTTTGGTCGTTCTACTCGGTCGCGTTTGACCAGATCCTGAACAACGCCGCCAACGTCCGCTACATGTCCGGCGGCCAGATCAACTGCCCCATCGTCATCCGCGGCCCCGCCAACGGCGGCACCAACGTCGGCGCCACGCACTCGCACACGCCCGAAAACGTCCTCGCGAACCACCCCGGCGTGAAAGTCGTCGTGCCTTCCACGGCCTACGACGCGAAGGGCCTCCTCAAGTCCTCCATCCGCGACAACGACCCGGTCTTCTTCCTCGAAAACACCATCCTCTACGGCGACAAAGGCGAAGTCCCCGACGAGGAATACCTCATCCCGCTCGGCAAGGCCGACGTGAAGCGCGAGGGCAAGGATCTCACCATCGTCACCTACGGCCGCCCCGTCATCCAGTCACTGGCCG
Organism: Opitutia bacterium; assembly: GCA_025360615.1. Taxonomy (GTDB): domain Bacteria; phylum Verrucomicrobiota; class Verrucomicrobiia; order Opitutales; family Opitutaceae; genus Tous-C4FEB. The sequence goes on along the minus strand of JANYBX010000282.1, from coordinate 2,322 downwards.
CCGCCGAACTCCTCGCCAAGGAGCACGACATCTCCGTCGAAGTCGTCGATCTCCGCACGATCCGTCCGCTCGACATCGACACCGTGCTCGCCTCCGTGCGCAAGACGCACCGCGTGCTCGTCGTCGAGGAGCAAAAGCCCTTCTGCGGCGTCGGCGCCCAGCTCACCTACATGATCCAGGCCGAAGCCTTCGACGACCTCGATGCGCCCATCGCCCGCCTCTGCACCATCGACGCGCCCGCGATTTACAGCCCGCCCGTCGAAGCCGAGCAGCTCCCGAATCCCCAGCGCATCCTCAAGGCCGCCCTCGCCGTCCTCGACTGATTCCGTCTCTGCGTTCTCCGCTCCGGTCTCTCAACTCTCAGCTCTCAATTCTCAGCTTTTTCCTCCCGTCCATGGCCAACATCATCGAAATGCCGAAACTCAGCGACACCATGACGGTGGGCACGCTGGTCAAGTGGCTCAAAAAAGAAGGCGATGTCATCAAAGCCGGCGACATGCTCGCCGAAGTCGAGACCGACAAGGCCACGATGGAACTCGAAAGCTTCTTCGACGGCACGATCCTGAAAATATTTTCCCCCGCCGGCTCGCAGGTTCCACTCGGCGCCGCCCTCTGCGCCGTCGGCAAGCCCGGTGAAAAAGTCGAGGCCCCCGAGCCGAAAGCCGCCCCCGCTGCTGCCGCTCCCGCTGCTCCAGCCCCCGTCGCTGCACCCGTGGCCGCTCCAGCTCCCGTCGCCGCGCCCGCCGCCAAAGCCGCCGCACCCGCTCCCGTTGTCTCCGCAGCCCCGGCCGGACGCGTTAAAATCTCCCCGCTGGCGCGCAAACTCGCCGAGGAAAAGAAAATCGATTTCACCCGCGTCAAAGGCACCGGCCCCGGCGGCCGCATCGTCCGCGCCGACATTCTTGCCGCTGAGAAAAACCCGCCGGCCGCCGCCGCCAAACCCGCGCGCGCCGACGCCGGCCCCTCGTGGACCTACCGCTCCGTCTTCGACACAAGCCCCGTCCAAGCTGAAATCTTCGCCCCCGCGTCGAACATGCGCGCCACGATCGCGCGCCGCCTGCTCGAGGCGAAGACCACGATCCCGCATTTCTATCTCGATCTGGAAATCGACGCCGAGCCGCTCCTCACCCTGCGCACCCAGCTCAACGCCGGCCTCGCGAAAGACGGCGTGAAACTCTCCGTCAACGATTTCGTGTTGAAAGCCGCCGCCGCCGCACTCCGCGCCGTCCCTGCCGTCAACGCGTCATGGACCGGAACCGGCATCCAGTCGCACGGCGCGATCCACGTCTCCTTCGCCGTCGCGATTGAGGATGGTCTCATCACGCCCGTGATCCGCGACACCGACAGCAAGACCGTTTTCCAAATCAGCACGGAGGCAAAAGCCCTCGGCGGCCGCGCGAAGGACAAAAAACTCCAGCCCGCGGAATTCACCGGCGGCACCTTTTGCGTTTCCAATCTCGGCATGGCCGGCATCGACCGTTTCTGCGCGATCATCAATCCGCCCAACGCCGCGATCCTCGCCGTCGGCGCAACCGTGAAAAAGCCGGTCGTGAAAGACGACCAGATCGTGATCGGCCAGCGCATGAACCTCACGCTCTCCGGCGACCACCGCGTGGTCGACGGCCTCCTCGGCGCGAAATTCCTGAACGCCGTCAAAGCCCACCTCGAGAGTCCCTCGCTGCTGCTGCTGTGAAGTAGCCGGTCTTCGACCGGCGGCCTGGGGTATTTCGATTATTTTTTTCGGCGGCGTCTTCGCCGTCGATCGAAGTCCATCGGAACGCCGGTCGGAGACCGGCGCTACTTTTTTAGCCGAAGCGGATAGTACCCCCACGAGTCCACCCACCGGCCCTCGACCATCGTGACGGTCGGATTCTCCGGCAGGCCGCGTTCGTTGCGGTGGATTTGGGCAACCAGCGCGTCGACTGCGTGGCTCCCGATTTTCTCGAAGATCTGGTCCATGCCCGAAACGTTCTCCTCCCCGGCGAAATCCAGACACACCACCGCCGTCGCGGCCCGTTGCGCCGAGCCGAGGGCCGGGTGGAAAAATTCCCGCACCTGATGCGCGTTGGCCACGACCACCGCCTCTGGCCGGTGCCGGTCAAACCACCCGCGGATGTCGCGCCGGCTGCTGTCGTCAAAGATGAGAATCGGCAACGGCTTCATCCCTTGCACGCTCGCAGCCCGATAATACGCGGAGCTGTAGGAATGATTTGCCCGCAACTCCATGTCCCGCGTCATGGCCAGACCGATGCGGCGAAACCCGCGCTGTTCTAGCAGGGCAAAGGTCCGCACCGCGTTGTCGAAATGATGGGTGACAACCCG
>JANYBX010000276.1 GCA_025360615.1 Opitutia bacterium | reverse complement strand
CGGCCGCAGGCGAGCCCACGGGCGGGACGCCCGTGCTACGCAGAGGGGCTACGGCGCGATCTCGTAGATCTCGACGAGGGCGACGCCGGTCTGGGTGCCGGTGGAGGCGATTTGCGCGGTGTAGGAACCGGGCGCGAGCGTCACGAGGAGGGCGGCGTCTTTCGCGCCGGCGCCGAGCGCGAAGGCGCCTGCGGCTTGCGCGGCGGCGGCGATCTCGACGGCGGTGGCGGGGACTTGCGCGGCGCCGACGGCTTGGGGCGTGCCCCAGTCGTCGTTTTGCGCGATGAGCGTCGAGCCGGAATAGAGCGCGAGGCGGGGATCGGCGAGCGCGCTTGGGACGCCGAAGGCGCCGAGAGCGGGGCCGATGCCGCGGATGAGGATTTTCTTGGGCGAGTTGCCAGTGATGACGAAGCCGCCGATGAGGACACCGTCGCCGGAGTCCACGGTGCCGCGCGTGGAGATGTTCACGAGGCGTTGATACTCGGCCTGGGGATTGGTGCTGGCGTCGTAAATCTCGGCGAGGGCGACGCCGGTCTCACCGCCGTCGAGGACGTGCATGGTGTAGGCGCCGGGGGGCAGCGTGGTAACGAGCGCGGCGTCTTTTGAAGCGGAGGGGAAGGCGAAGGCGCCCACCTGGGTGAAGGTGGCGGAATCGGTGGTGGCCCAGTCGTCGTTTTCGAGGAGGATTTTGCCGGCGGAGTCGTAGAGTTGGAGACGGGGATTGGAGAGCGCACCTTGAACACCGAAGGCGGTGAGCGCGGGGCCGGCGGCGCGGAGGAGGACGCGTTTCGGAGCGGTGCCGCCGATGACGAAGCCGGTGATGAGCGTGCTGTTGCCAGCGGGGGCGACGCGGGCGCGGGAGGAGAGATTGATGAGGCGGTCGGTGCGCGTCGTGGTGGAGGCGAGACCGGCGAAGGAGAGCGGAGGCTGGTTGGGAATCGCGATGGTGCCGGCAATGGTGGTCGTGCCGGCGTTGATCGAGCCGGCCACGGTCGCGCCCGTGGCGGGGATCGTGAACGTGCCGCCGGCGGCGATGGTGCCGAGCGCGCCGGTGGTGACGGCGGGCGTGGTGACGACGACGAGGATCTGGTTTTGCGGGCCGACGATGGTGGCGGTGGTGCCGGAGTTGGTGTTGACGGGAGTGGCTTGGTAATAGCCGGCGAGGGGAGCAGTGGGGCCGGTGTGGGGTTGCACGGGAGCGCCGAAGGTGAGGCCGAGTTCGGCGATGCTGCCGGTGAGCACGCCGTTGGCGATGAGGCCGCGAATGGTGAGCGTGCGAGTCGCCGTGGTGACGACGGAGGTGAAGGAGCCGTCGGCGGCGAGTTTGAAATCGGTGGCGACGTTCAGGCCGAGGCTGGAGGAGACGGCGAGGAGCGTGCCTTGGGTGGAGCGCGGCGGGAGCGCGGCGGCGAGATCGCCGACTTTTTGGCCGGCGGCGTTGAGCAGATCGCCGAAGAAGACACTGGTGGCATCCGCGGTGACGTTGAACGCGCGGGTGACATCGGCCGCGGCGGCGTAGGTCGCATTGCCGGCTTGCGAGGCGCGCACGGTGACGGTGCCGGCGGTGCCGGTGAAGCTCAGCGTGGAACCGCTCAGCAGTGCCGGACCGCTCACGATGGCGAACGTGACGGACAGGCCGGAACTGGCGGTGGCGCTGAGCGTGAACGGGGGCTCATCGGCGGCGTGATCGGCGAGCGCGGCGAACGTGATCGTTTGCGCGAGTTTGGCGGCGGACGCGGCGTTGAGAGCAAGATCGGCGGTGGCGGCGGGGTAGTTGGTGTTGCCAGCCTGGGTGGCGCGCACGGTGACCGGAGAGGTATCGTTGATGGTGAGGCCGGCGCCGGAGACGGTGGCGTTGCCACTGACGATGGAGAACGTGACGGACAGGCCGGAGCTGGCGGTGGCGCTGAGGGTGACGGGCGTGCCGACGGTGATGCTGCCGGGGCTTGCGAAGGAGATGGTCTGCGAGGCTTGCGTGATGCTCGCCGTCGTGGTCGGAGCGGTGAGCGTGTAGTTGGCGGAGGAAGCGCCGCCGAGGGTGAGGCCGGCGACGGTGACGGTTTTTCCGGTGCCGGCGTTGGCATCGGCGAACGTGCCGGAGGCGGAGCCGGTGGCGAGGGTGACGGTATCGCCGGTGGCGATGCCGACGAGGGCGGCGCTGCCGACGCCGAGCGTGGCGGCGGTGGTGGCATCGTAAACTTTGTCGGTGGCGGTGATGCCGGTGACGGTGAGGGCGATTTTCGCGACGGTGAGCGTGAGGGTGGCGTTGCCGGTGTTGGTGGCGGCGTCGGTCGCGCTGAGCGTGACAGTGAAGCTGCCGCTTTGCGTGGGCGTGCCGGTGATGGCGCCGGTGCCGGCATTTACACTGAGGCCGGTGGGCAGGCCGGTGGCGCCGTAGCTCGTGGCTGCGCCAGTGGCGACGATGGTGTAGCCGCCGAACACGCTCTTATACGTGGCGCTGGCGGTGGTGGCGCTGGTGATGACGGGGGCGATGTTGTCCACGACGGTGAGCGTGAAAGCTTTCGCGAAAGTGCCGGCGGTGCCGCCGTCGTCGGTCTGGACGCGGACGGAATAGGTGCCGGCGGCGAGGGCGGTGGCGTTGTTGGCGCGGAGCGTGGCGCCGGAGAGGTTGAACGAGGCGTTGTCGGTGGAGCCGGTGCCGGCGACGAGCGAGTAGGTGAAAGTGGTGCTGTCGAGGTCGGTCGAGCTGAGGGTGCCGACGGTGGCGTTGACGCCGCTGCTCTGATTGACGGAGGCGTTGGAGAGGGCGATGTCGGTGGGGGTGTCGTTCACGGCGGCGACGCTGACGCTCTTGGTGCTCGCGGCGCTATTCGTGCTGCCGTCGTTGACGACGAAGCTGAGGGTGCGCGTGGCGGTATTCGGGGTGTTGGAGCTGTTGGTGTAGGTGACGGCGCGGAAGGCGGATTGCCATTGGGCGACGGTGGCGGTGGCACCGGCGGAGGTGAGGGCGAGGATGCCGGTGCCGGCGGTGTAGCTCGCGCTGATGTTACCGAAGGTCGGTGCGCTCGTGTTCGTGAACGCGAGGGTATCCTCGGCGGTCTGCAAATTCGCGGTGATCGAGACGGTGCCGCTGGCGAGCGTGGTGCTGTCGAGGTCGGAAACGGTGAGCGTGCCGTCGATGGCGACGGGCGTGGAGGTGACATTGTTGCCCTCGGTGAACGCGGTCGTGCCGACGGAGGCCGTGGCGACGGGGGTGTCGTTGACGGAGGCGACGCTGACGGACTTCGTGGAGGCGGAGCTGTTCGTGCCGCCGTCGTTGGCGACGAAGCTGACGGTGCGCGTGGCGGTGTTCG
>JANYBX010000263.1 GCA_025360615.1 Opitutia bacterium | reverse complement strand
CTCCACGACTGGGTGCTCGGTGCGCAGCGCATCCACGCCCTCGACACGATGGGGCACAATTGGTGGAGCGCGTGCGTCTTCGTCGGCGGCATCGGCGCGCTCGCCGTGCTCGACGAGGAGCCCCGCGCCGCGGCCTGGCTCGCGCGCATCGACGCCGGCTCGCTCGAGTGGTTTCGCTACGCCGGCAGCGTGATCGAGAACAAGCCCGCGAACTTCGACCGTACCGCCGGTTTTTATGAGAGCGTCAACTACGCCTCGTTCGCGATGTCGCAGTATCTGCTCTTCCGCCTCGCCTGGACCAACGCCCTCCAGCAACCCGCGCCCGCCGCGATCCCGCAGCTCGAGCGCGCCGGCGATTTTTTCCTCAACGTCTGCTACCCGAACGCCGGCCGCATGATGACGCTCAACTTCGGCGACGGCTCGATCAACTCCGATGGCAGCCGCCCGCTCTCCCTCCTCTGGGCCAACGGCTGGCGCCGGCCCGACACCGCGTGGTATCTCGCCTCGACGCGCACCGCGAGCTACCGCGAAGGCCTCGACCGCGCCACGCCGTTCGGCCTCGTCTATTTCCCGAGCGACGCCGACCTCGCCGCCGCGCCCGCCGCGCCCGCGTTGCCGCCGACGACGACGTTTCCCGATCTCGGCTGGGCGATGTTGCGCAGCAGTTGGGGAAAAAACGCCACGCTCCTCGGCGTGCGCGCCGGCTACACGTGGAACCACAGCCACGCCGACGCGGGCTCGTTCATCCTTTTTCACCGCGGCGAAAATCTCCTGATCGACTCCGGCAACTGCACCTATTCGCGCCCGGAATACGACGACTACTACCGGCAGAGCCGCGCCCACAACGTCGTCCTCTTCAACGGCGAGGCGGAAAATCCTGAGGACATTTACGGGGGCTCGAAATTCCCCGGCTCCGTCTCGCACCTCATCGACACCGGCGATTTGAAATACGTGCTCGCCGATGCGACCGGGCCCACCTCGAAAAATTTCAACCGCAACTACCGGCACTTCCTCTGGCTCGGCGACGTGATCCTGGTGATCGATGACGTGGAGAGTTTCGTGCCCGGCCAGTTTGAATTCCTCGTGCACACCGCGACGAAGGCTGAGCGGCGCGGGCAGGAGCTGACCGTCGCGCAAAACGGCGCGAGCGTGATCGTGCGCCCGCTTTTCCCCGCGCCATTTCCCGATGCAGGCCTGCCCACCGATTATCCCGAGTCCATGCGCCTCGTGGAGAAAACGGGCCTGAAAGACCACGAGCCGGACACGAAGATGACTTACTATTCGTTCCAGCCGACCGAGCTGACGCGCCGGGTGAAGTTTATCACCGCGATCACGCTCGTGACGGACGCGAACCAGGCGAACCCGCCGAAGATCGAGCGTTTCTCGTCGGAGAAATTCCTCGGCGTGCGCGTGAAGCAAGGCGGCGCGACGACGGAGGTTTTCCTGAACCTTCTCGCCGACGGCCGCATCCGCCACCGCAACGCCAACGCCACGATGAACGGCTGGGAAACCGACGCGTATCTCACCGCGCTCACGTTTCCCGACGGCGCGAACCCCGCCGACCCGGATGCTGCGTCGCGCGTGTTTATCGCCGACGGCAGCTATCTCCGCCGGGACGGCAAGGTCGTGCTCGATTCGTTGTCGAAGGTGTTTCTCGCTGCCGAAAAATCCGGCAACGGGCTTGACGTGCAACTCCAAGGGCAGCCCGTGATCAACGCGTTCCTGCGAGCGGCGACGAAGCCCGCGACGGTGAGACTCAATGGCCAAACCGTGAGCGCGCCCTACGATGCGGCGGCCGCGACGGTGACGCTGGCACTGGAGACTAAATAAGCCGATGCGAGCGTGGTGGTGGTTCCTCTTGGCGGTGAACGCCGCTGCTCTCGGGCGGGCAGCGGAGCCTGCCGTCTGGCAATGGTCGGTGCCAATCACGCTACCCGCCGACGCTCCCGCGGATCGCACGCGGGCCTTCCTGTGGATTCCGGAAAATTGCGCGCGAGTGCGCGGTGTCGTCGTCGGTCAGAACAACATGATCGAAGAGGGAATTTTCGAGCACGCGGCCTTTCGCCGGGCGTTGACGGAACTCGGTTTCGCCGAGGTCTGGATCGCGCCGCGGTTCGATCAAGTATTTGATTTCACAAAAGGGGCGGGGGAACGGTTCGATGCGATGATGCACGCGCTGGCCGCGGAGTCGGGCTACGTCGAATTGGCGTTCGCGCCCGTGGTGCCCATGGGCCATTCGGCATGCGCGTCTTATCCTTGGAATTTCGCCGCATGGAATCCGGCGCGCACGCTGGCGATTCTCTCCGTGAAGGGCGACGCGCCGCAGACCAACCTCACGGGCAGCGGCAAGCCCAATCCCGAGTGGGGCAACCGCGGGATCGACGGAATTCCCGGGCTGATGGTCATGGGCGAATACGAATGGGTGGAAGGCCGGCTCACACCCGGGCTGGCGTTTCGCGAGAAACATCCGGCCACGCCCATCGCTTTCCTAGCGGAGCCGGGGCGAGGGCACTTCGACGCATCGGATGAACTCGTGGAATTCCTCGCGCGGTTCGTCCGCAAGGCGGCCGCGGCGCGACTGCCAAAAAGCGACGGGCCGCTCGATCAAGCGCCGGTCTTGCGCGCGGTGAATCCGGCGGACGGCTGGCTGGTCGAGCGCGCGCCATTGAATCAGCCCCGGCGTTTTTCGGCCGCGCCAGCCGCTCGCTATGCAGGTGACGAGCGCGAGGCGCTCTGGTGTTTCGACGAGGAGATGGCCCGCGCGACCGAGCGTCACGGCGCGACGCAGCTCGGAAAACTCCCGCAGCTCATCGGCTACGTGCAGGGCGGGAAAACCGTGCCGCAGGCGTCGACGCACCACCAGGTCGCGCTGCGTTTCGAGCCGATGGAAGAGGATGGGTTGGATTTTCGCGTGACGACGACGTTTCTGGAAACGGTGGACGGCGGTTCGGCGAACACCACGCGGTGGACGGGGATTCCGGCCGGCGATGCCATCGGCCATGCAGCAGGCGCCAGCCCGATCGCACTTTCGCGCACCACGGGACCGGCGGTGCAAACGGGGCCGGACACGTTTCGAGTGAATTTCAATCGCACGGCCTCGACCACGGACGTCCGCGCCAACGACATCTGGCTCATCGCTGAGCATCCCGGTGACGGGAAATTCAAGAGCGCGGTGCAGCAGGCGGTGTTGAAACTGCCGGTCCATAACGTGGGCGCGGAACAGCGGATCACGTTTCCTGAAATATCCGAGCAGAAGTCCGGCGTGAGAATCCTGAAGCTCGGAGCGACTTCGTCGTCGGGTGCGCCGGTGAGCTATTACGTGCGCGAAGGCCCGGCGTTCGTCGAGGGCGACATGCTGGTTCTCACGGTGATTCCGCCGCGCAGCCGGCGGCCGTTGCGCGTGACGGTGGTCGCGTGGCAGTGGGGCCGGGGCGGGGAGCGCGCGTTGAAAGCCGCCGAGCCGGTGGAGCGCAGCTTTATAATTTTACCATGAACAAAATCCTCATCTCCATTTTAGCCCTTTTCGCGGGTTCGCTCGCCGGCGCGGCCGACCGGGCGGTTTCACCCGATGGCAACGTCGCGATCGCCTTCACCCTCCAGCGCGATGGCACGCCGGCCTACTCGGTCGAGTATCTCGGAAAACCGCTCGTGCTCGAATCGCGGCTCGGCTTCGAGCCGGATCTCAAGACGGGCTTCGCCATCGTGAAAACCGCGACGGACGAGCATCGCGGCGAATGGAAACAGACGCTCGGCGAGCGGAGCGTGGTGCCGGATAACTGGCACGAGCTGACCGTGGATTTGAAGCACGCCGACGGGCGGCGGGTGCGCGTGACGCTGCGCGCCTACGACGAGGGCGTGGCGCTCCGGTATTCGTTTCCCGAACAGGCGGTGAAGGAATTCAAGTTCACCGGCGAGCGGACGGAGTTTCGTTTTCCCCCCGAGACGGTCGGCTACGAGGAGCGCGGCACCGAGGGAGAATATCGGCGCGTGAAGATCGCGGAGATGGAACCGTATGGAGAGCGCCCCTTGACGCTCGTCCTGGCGGATGGCCGCCACGCGTCGCTGGGCGAGGCGGCCAACACGGGCTACGCGCGCACGCTGCTCTCCGTCGCGCCGGGCACGACAGATACGCTCGTGACGGCGCTGGGCGGCACGAGTTCGAATTTGGACCGGGTCGCGGAATTCGCCCAGCGGCACGATCCGAACGTCACGCTGCACCCGGGCGATGCGACGCCGTGGCGGATGTTGGTCGTGGGGAAAAAGCCGGGCGATTTGCTGGAGCGGAATTACCTGATGTTAAACCTGAATCCGCCGAATGCGTTGAAGGACATTTCGTGGATCAAGCCGGGCAAGGCCATGCGTGACCTGACGCTCACGACGGTGAACTCGAAGGCGATCATCGACCTCGCGGCGACGGCGGGCCTGAGCTTCGTGCATCTCGACTGGAAATGGTATGGCCCGGTCGAGTTCGAGGCGGCGGGCGAGGTGCTCGTGCGCGCGCCGAATTTGGATGTGCCGGAGCTCGTGCGCTACGGAAAGGAAAAAGGCGTCGGGCTGATCCTCTACATCGACCGCCGGCAGTTGCGCCGCGACCGCGATCATATTTTTGCGATGCTGGAGCAGTGGGGCGTGGTCGGCGTGAAGCTCGGGTTCGTCGAGGTCGGGCCGCAGGTGGAGACGGCGTGGATTACGGAGACGATTCAGAAGGCCGCGGAGCATCATCTCATGTTAAACATCCACGACGGCTATCGCTCGACGGGGTTGAGCCGCACGTGGCCGAACCTGATGACGGTCGAGGGCATTCGCGGGAACGAGCACTTCCCGACGGCGGAGCACAACTGCACGCTGCCCTTCACGCGCTACATCGCGGGCGCGGGCGACTACACGGTGTGCTACTACGATGCGCGCCTGACGAAGACGACCCACGCGCACCAGCTCGCGATGGCGGTGGTGTCGTTCAGCCCGCTCCAGTGGATTTTCTGGTATGACAAGGCGGCGGCGTATCAGGGCGAGCCCGAGGTGGAGTTCTTCAAGCACGTGCCGACGGTGTGGGACGTGACCAAGGTGATCGACGGCGAGATCGGCCGCTACGCGGTGATCGCGCGGCGCAAGGGCGACGAGTGGTTCATCGGTGCGATCAACGGCGGCGAGGCGAGGGAGTTGAAGGTGCCGTTGGATTTTCTGGGCAGTGGGCGAAGCTACCAAGCGCACATTTATTCGGACGACGCGACGGTCGCGACGCGCACGCATGTTCGTGTGGAAACGCGGGCGGTGGATGCGAGCGCGACGTTTAGTCTGAAACTCGGAGCCACTGGCGGCGCGGCGATCTGGATCGGCGGGGAAGCGCAGTCAGTCTTTTGATGACCTTACGTCGAGGGCGTCGCGGAGGCCATCGCCGAGGAAGTTCAGCGAGAAAAGCGTGAGGGAAAACACGCCGCCGGGGAAGACGAGGAGCCACCAGAATTCCTCCATTTTCTCGGAGCCGTCCTTGATAAGCACGCCCCAGGAACTCATGGGCGGCTGCACGCCGAGGCCGAGGAAACTGAGGAACGCCTCGAGCAGCATCACGGCGGGAATGGTGAGCGTGGTGTAAACGATGATCGGGCCGAGGATGTTGGGGATCATGTGGCGAAAAATGATCCGGCGGTTGCCGAAGCCGAGGGCGCGGGCGGCCTCGATGTATTCCATTTTTTTGATGCTCATGATCTGGCCGCGGACGATGCGGGCCATCGTGAGCCACTCGACGGCGCCGATGGCGAAGAAGAGGAGGAAGATGTGGGAAAGGCCGCTCGCGTTGGCGAAAGGATGATGTTCACCCAGGGAGAAATTTCGGATCCATCCGTCGAATTTTTGGGCGGGCTCCTTCACGAAGACCATCAGGAGTATGACGAAAATCGTGAAGGGCAGGGAGTAGATGATATCCACGATCCGCATCATAAGGACATCGAGTTTTCCGCCGAAGAAGCCGGCGACGGCACCGTAGGTGACGCCGATCACGAGGGCGACGAAGGTGGCGACGAGGCCGACCATGATGGAGATGCGGCCGCCGTAGAGGATGCGGGAAAAGAGATCGCGGCCGAGGGTATCGGTGCCGAGCCAGTGGGCGGAACTCGGGGCGGCGGCACCGAGGTCGAGATTTTGGTCCTGGTAAGACTGCGAGAAGATCGGGCCGAAGAGGCAGAGGAGCGAGAGCGTGAGGAGCGCGGCGCCGCCGAAGACGGCGAGTTTGTTTTGGCGGAGGCGCGACCAGGCGTCGTGCCAGAGCGAGGAGCCGGTTTCGATGGGCTCGGGGGTGAGCGCGGGTGCGGCGGGGGAAGAGGAGGGGAGGGAAACCATCGGGATTTTTTAACCGCGGATTACGCGGATGAGGCGGATGGTGGGTGGGTTCGATTGACGTGTCCCGTGAGTTCGTGGGTGAGGGTCAATGCAGTGAGGAACCGTGGAG
>JANYBX010000253.1 GCA_025360615.1 Opitutia bacterium | reverse complement strand
CAAGTCGGCGTTCACGTCTACGCTTCCGCCGACCTGTTCAACTGGAAGGACGCGGGCATCGCACTCGCCGTCAGCGAGGATCCCGCCAGCGAAATCACGCGCGGCTGCATCCTCGAGCGGCCCAAGGTGATCTTCAACCCCCGCACGAAGAAATTCGTGATGTGGTTCCACCTCGAGCCGGCCGGCAGGGGCTACGCCGGCGCGCGCAGCGGTATCGCCATCGCCGATGCCGTCACGGGGCCGTTTCGCTTTCTCGGCAGCGAGCGGCCCGATGCCGGCGTCTGGCCCGACAACGTTTCCGACGATCTGAAAAAACCACTAGCCGACGCCGAACTCGCGCAGCTCAAGTCCCTCGAGCTTCCCGGCGGCCCGCTCCCGTATTACCCGAAGCACAAAATTTTCCGCCGCGATTTTGCCGGCGGCCAGATGGCGCGCGACATGACGCTCTTCCTCGACGACGACGGCACCGCCTACCACATCTTCGCCTCCGAGGATAACGGCACGATGCACATCTCGCAGCTCAGCGAGGATTTCACGCGCCACGCCGGCCGCTACGCGCGGATTTTCCCCGGCCGTTTCAACGAGGCGCCCGCGATGATGAAGTGGCGCGGCCGTTATTTTCTCTTCACCTCCGATTGCACTGGCTGGGCGCCGAATCCCGCGCGGCTCTCCGTCGCGAATTCCATCTGGGGCCCGTGGGAGGAACTGGGCAATCCCTGCATCGGCGGCGGCGCGCAGATCGCGAACACCTTCGAGTCGCAGCCCACGTTTATCCTCCCCGTGGCGGGCCGGGCCGACGCGTTTATCTTCATGGCCGACCGGTGGCGTCCCCAAAACGCGATCGACGGCCGCTACGTCTGGCTGCCCATCGTGTTTCGCCACGACGTGCCCATGTTCGCATGGCAGGAGGCGTGGGATCTCAGCGTCTTCGCCCCGCCGCCCTCGGCCAGCCCGGCTAAAAACTGACCGGTCATGGCACTCGGGCCTAAACGCTTTCGCCGGCTGTCGAGCCTCGTCTTCGCCGTGCTCGCGGCCGGAACGTTGCACGCCGCCGGCGTCCCGGCCAAAAAAAAGGCTGAGGCCGAGGTGAACGTTAAAATCGACCTGACGGATGAGGGCCGAAAAATCGCGCGGCCCACCCCGCTGAAACCCGCCTACTACGTTCCCACCATCGTGGGATATTCCGAGCACGGGGAGATCGTCGCGGGCGAGATCCCCCCGGGGCGCGCGCGCATCCTGCGCGAGTTGGCGCAGGCCCTTGCGAAGGAGGGCTACGTGCTCCAGGCGTTGCGTCCCGATGCCGACAAAACCGTGCCTTCGCTCGTACTCGTGTTCGAGTGGGGCTCGCTGAATCCGCAGACGGTCGATTTCGGCGGCGACCCGACGGTCACTCCAGCGGACAGCTCCACGGAGGCTCCGCGAGTCGTTGGCGATTTCAACCAGCGGGAGATGCTCACCTTGATCGCGGGCGATGCGATTTATCGCGGCGCTGCGTTCACGACGAGTGAATGGGAAAGACTCCGCGATGCCGTCGCGGAAGGGCGATATTACATCATCGTCAGCGCCTTCGATTTCGCCGCTTCGCGGCTTGGCGTGAAAACGCTGCTCTGGCGCGCCCGGCTGAGCACGGAGCGCCAGGGCGTGCAAATGGACGACGTCGTGTCCGCGCTCATCACGAGCGGTGCGCCTTTTTTCGGACGTGAAATGCTCATCCCGCACGTGGCCACCGTCCCGCTGCGCGAAGGCACCGTCTTGATCGGCACTCCGATCACGCTCGGGCAAATCGCCGAGCCTTCTCCCAAACCAAAGGCCGCCCCGGCCGCCAAACGCTAGCCGCCGCCGCCCTTCTTTTTTCACCCACATGTCACCCCACTCACTCGTTGCCCCGGCGCTCGCCGCCACCCTGCTCGCCCTGCTCCCGTCGTTGCCCGCCGCCGAACCCGCGCCGCCCCGCGGCGCGACGATCCAGCTCGCGGCCGACGCCCGCGCCCCCGGCCAGGCGCTCAATCATTTCTGGAGCCTCTGTGTCGGCGCCGGCCGCGCCAACGAGGGCCTGCGCGCGAGCTGGCTTGAGCAACTCAAGGTCGTGCACGACGAATGCGGCTTCCGCTACGTCCGCTTCCACGGCCTGTTTCACGACGACATGTTTGTCTATCGCGAGGTGCGCGGGGAGCCGGCTTACAACTGGCAATACATCGACGATCTCTTCGACCGCATGCTCGCCGCCGGCGTCCGGCCCTTTGTCGAACTCAGCTTTTTCCCGAAGGACATGGCCGGCGGCCCCCGCACGCAATTTTGGTGGAAGGGCAACGTCACGCCGCCCGCCGACTACGCGAAATGGTCCGCGCTCGTCAGCGCCTTCGTCGAGCACAGCCGCGCCCGCTACGGCGAGGCCGAGGTGCGACAGTGGTTCTTCGAAGTCTGGAACGAGCCCGACCTCGGCGCGTTTTGGGACAGCACGCGCACGCGTTATTTTGAACTCTATCGCGACACCGTCCGGGCCATCAAGGCGATCGACCCCCAGCTCCGGGTCGGTGGCCCATCGACCAGCAACTTCGTCGCCGACGGCCGCTTCGACGGCGAGACCGCCGAGCGCTCCAAAATCATCTCGCTCGTAAACCCCGAGGAGTCGGAAAAATATCCGTGGCAGCCCGTCTGGATGAAGGAGTTTCTCGCCTACTGCGCGCGGGAGAAACTGCCCGTGGATTTCGTTTCCACGCATCCATATCCCACCGACTGGGCGCTCGACGAAAACGGCAAGGGCAAGGGCCTCACCCGCCAGGTCGGGGCGACCCCGCGCGATCTCCGCACGCTACGCTCGATGGTCGACGCCAGCCCGTTTCCGAAAGCGGAGATTCATCTCACCGAGTGGAGCACCACACCATCGCCCCGCGATTTCGCGCACGACTCGCTCCCCGCGGCGACGTTCATCGTGAAGGCCAACCTCGAATCCGCCGGCCTCGCCGACTCGCTTTCCTACTGGACGTTTACCGATGTCTTCGAGGAGGGCGGGGCGGGAAACACGATTTTCCACGGCGGCTTCGGCCTCATCAATTACCAGGGCATCGTGAAGCCCGCCTTTCATGCCTACCGCATGCTCCACGCGCTCGGCGATGAAACGCTCGCGACCGCGTCCGGCGCCATCATCACGCGCCACCGCGCCACCGGCCGCCTCACCGCGCTCGTGTATCACTACCCGCCGGAGATGATATTGTCCGTGCCGGTGTCCAACGGCTCGCGCCGCACCGCGGAGGAGACGGAGCGCGTCGGCTCGCCCACGCGTTTCAAGGTCGAGTTCACGGGCTTGAAAGCCGGCGCGCGCGTGACCGTCGAGACGCTCGACGGTGCGCACGGCGACGCCGTGGCCGCGTGGGAGGCGATGGGGGAGCCCGCCTCGCCCACCCGCGAGCAGACGACCGCCCTCCGCTCTGCGGCTAAGGCCACGCAGCGCGAAAACCTCCAGGCCGATCCCTCGGGCCGCGTGGTCATCGAGCGCGCCATCGCCCCGTGGAGCTTGGTGCTGGTCGAGCAACCGTAGGCCGCTCAGCGCCCGTCATCTGCCAGTGAAACTAATCGCGTGCTCGTCGCGGTCGGCGCACGCGAGTAATTGCTTTTGTTCACCCCCGTTTGCCCGATGAACGTCCGCTTTCTGCTCTTGGCACTGGCTTCAATCTTACCGCCCGTCGTTGCGGCCGAAATTGCCGCCCGGCCCGAACTGTATCCCGCACCCGCGCCCATTCCGCCTCCCGGCACGCGCGAGATCGCGCCCGGCCCTTTTCAACCCAACTGGGAATCCTTCCAACAGTATCGCTGCCCGGATTGGTTTCGCGACGCGAAGTTCGGCATCTGGGCGCACTGGGGTCCGCAATGCGAACCGGAGCAGGGCGACTGGTATGCGCGCCACATGTATGAGGAGGGCAGCGAAATTTATCGTTACCACGTGGCGCACTACGGGCACCCATCGAAGTTCGGCTTCAAGGACATTCTCCACGAGTGGCGCGCCGCGAACTGGAATCCCGACGAGCTGATGACGCGCTTCAAAAACGCCGGCGCAAAATTCTTCGTCGGCATGGCCGTGCATCACGACAACGTCGATCTCTACGACTCGAAGTTCCAGCCTTGGAATTCCGTCAACGTCGGCCCGAAAACCGACATCGTCGCCCGCTGGAAAGCCGCCGCGCGCAAAGCCGGCCTCCACTTCGGCGTCAGCAATCACGCCGCCGCGACGATGAATTGGTGGGCATCATCGCTCGGCGCCGACAAGACGGGCCCGCTCGCCGGAATTCCCTACGACGGGCGTCAGCTCACCAAGGCCGACGGCAAGGGCACGTGGTGGGAGGGGCTCGACCCGCGCGATCTTTATCCGCCGCTGCGACCCGTCGATGGCAAGGTCTCCGAGCCGGATCGCGAACAGTTCATCCAGCGGTGGTTCGTCCGCGCGCGCGACCTGATGGATAAATATCAGCCGGATTATTTTTATCACGACTGGTCGAACGTTCCCTACGGGCAGGTCGGCTTGGATTTGATGGCGCACTACTACAACTCCACGCTCGCGCAGCGCGGCCGGATGGACGTCGTCATGACCGCGAAAAACCTCAACGCCCGGCAGCGCCCCGCGATGGTCAACGACGTCGAGCGCGGCGCGAGCGACCAGCTCGAGGAGTTCCCGTGGGAGACCGGCACGTGCATCGGCGACTGGCACTACAGCCGCGCGCGCTTCGAGAAACACGGCTACAAAACCGTCTCTCAAATCACGCAGATCCTCGCCGACGTCGTCAGCAAGAACGGCACGCTTCTCCTGAGCGTTCCGATCAAGGGCGACGGCACGATCGACTCCGATGAGGTCGCCTTCCTCGACGGCCTCGGCGCGTGGATGGCCGTCAATGGCGAGGCGATCTTCGGCACGCGCCCGTGGAAAATTTTCGGCGAAGGCCCGACCCACATCAAAGCGGGCGACATGGGCGAAAAAGACCTGCGCTTTACGGCGGACGACATCCGCTTCACCACGAAAGGAGGGACGCTCTACGCCATCGTCCTCGGCCGTTCGTCGCTGCCAGTCACCATCAAGGCGCTCGGCTCGCGCCCCGACCGCCTGCTCGAAAAACCCATCGTGTCCGTCGAGCAACTGGGTGCGGGAGCGAGCGTTCGCTGGTCGCAGTCGGAGGCGTTTCTG
>JANYBX010000196.1 GCA_025360615.1 Opitutia bacterium | reverse complement strand
GGCCGTGGCCGGCTCCATCCTTGGCGACGATACGCCCCTCACCCTTACGACGAGCAAGACGGGCGCGCCCGCCATCTCCCCGAAGTTCACAAGCTTCACCGCTCTGTCCGATGCGATCGTCGAAGCTCGCATCAACATTGGCTTTCACTTACGCACGAGTTGCGCGCTCGGCCAATCCACCACCTACGCCATCGCCGGCCAGATCATGCGGAGTTCCCTCCTCCCGACACCCGGAAGCGGAGTGATCAATCTGGCTCTGCGCGGCCGCACCGGTGCCGGCGCGGACACACTTATCGCCGGCTTCGTCGTGGGCGCGGGCTCGCGACAAGTGCTGATTCGCGGCGTGGGCCCAACGCTGGCGACGTATGGTGTTTCCGGTGTCATCGCCGATCCGAAGATCGTCGTTTTCGATGGCGCAGGTCGGATCGTCGCCGAAAATGACAACTGGTTCTCCAATCCCACGACTTCGGCTGCCGCTCTCACTGCGGCGGGCAGCAAGGTCGGCGCGTTCCCGCTCGCGGTTAATTCTCTCGATGCGGCGGTGCTCACCACACTCGTGCCCGGCGCCTACACGGTTCATCTGACCGGGGCCGCCAACACCGCGGGCGTGGCGTTGATTGAAGCCTACGAAGTCCCCTGACTCAGACTGGTGCTGCGCATCTGTCCTATTACGAGCCCGGCCGTCTGGCCGGGCTCTTTTATTTTTCGGATGTTCCGGCGAACCGAGCGGCGGCGGCCACCGCGAGTGCGCCGAACCCACCGTGCCGGTGGGCGGCGGCGTGGGCCCAGCGATGGCGCCGCGAATCTTCAGGCTATAGCTGGCCCGCGCCATTGGAAAACTCGGCGTCGAAAACCCCGTGGCCGCGGAGGCGACCGGAGTGTCGTTGGTCGCGACGGTTGACTTAAAAGAGTCCATCTTAACGCCCGTGGCGGGACAAAAATAACCTCCTCTCGCAGAGCCGCTCGAACGCGCTCTCGCAAACATCGAGAGAGGAGAGCAACCGGGATCGCTACGTTCCGCAGGGCACCGCATATCCCAGGTTTCCGACTGCCAATCAGCAGTTTTTCTTTCCGCCTGCCTCGCTGGTGAATCGGCTAGAGACCGATTCACCAGGTTGAAAAAAAGCGCGGTGGGCTCGCGATCCGCCGGAAGTTCATTCCGCCGTGTCCGCGTTGCCCGTTCAGGCCGAGACCTGGCGGTTGTTCTCTGATTTGGCCTTGCGCCGTTTGAGAGCGACCATCCCGCCGAGCACCACGGCACCCATGAGTCCGTAGGTCGAAGGTTCAGGCACCGCGGTCAGCGGGGGAGCAGCCCTCACCCCGGAAACGCTGACGTTGTCCAACGCCCAGTACTCGTCAGGACTGTCGAACGTACCACCAAAGCGGGAGAATTCCAGAACGGCGGTCGTGCCTGACGAAACAAAGGAAAGGACGGGGTTCCCAGCGCCGTGACCAAAATAATAGATCGAATAATCGTTGGCATAATTACCGTCTTGGTTCGCCGACCAAAATTGGTCCGCACCCGTGAACCGCGCCACGTCCGGACCATTCGGATTTGTGTAGTTAAGGTCGGTGTAACGCTGCGGCGAGTAAGCACCGAAATTGATCCCTTGGGCGCCATTGGCGAAAATGGTGTCGACTAAGATATTTCCGTTTGCGGTGAGCCGCCACGAATCGGGGCCGTAGCTGCCCGCCGCGCCATCCCACGATGCGCCGATTAAGAGATCGAAATTCACGAGGTAAGTCGCCCCGGACACCAGGCCCGCGAGGTTGAGCCGCACGATCTCGGTCGACCCCGGACTTTTCGCCACGCCGTCGCCCACCTTACCGAGCCAGTTGGAAGTATTCGTCGACGCTGGTCCCGCGCTATCGGTCGGGAGCGTGACACGCGTCAACGCCGCGATCGACCCTCCCGCGGTAAAGCCCGCGGTGTTGGTTTCAAAATTATTGGAAAAGACGACCTGAGCCGAAGCGGCGCTGCTGAGCAGCCCCGCGGTTAAAACGAACAATGCTGATTTTGTTTTCATGTTTGGTTTGGAATCGAACGGATGAGGAGAGCGGAACGCGCACTTCTCCCACGCACTCGCGCACCGCCAGCGGCGCACGGAGGAGGAAAAAGAGTTCATACCACTACCTTCTCTGCCGGTGCTTGGCGGAAAGTTTCAGTAAATCTTCCCAGACCCATTTTTTTCCTTAACGGCCCGAGAAGCCGCGGCGCCGAATGTTCCTTACGGCGAGCCGCTCCTGTGCGGTCCTGCTCCTAACGGTCGCTCGGCGTCGGCAATTTCTGTCGCCACGCTTCGGCCTGAGTCGGATTGCCCTCGTCGGCGTAAAGTCGCGCGAGCACCTTGGCTACTTTGCGAAAATCGATCGGGCTGGTCGCCGGAATTTTATCGGCGTCTGTCTTCAGCGCTTCATATGCCGCCAGCAGGAGAGGCTCGGCTTCCGCGAACCGGCGTTCACCGGCGAGCACTTCGCCCACTTCGCCTGAGGCCGCGGCCTCCCGCCACGTCCCGGGCGAAAGCCGCGTCCGAATCTCCAGGAGCGAACGGAGATGTTTTTCCGCGTCGGCGAACCGACGCTGCTGCGACAGGGCTACCCCGAGATTTTCCAGCGCGATCAACGTCTCGGCGTGCTCCGGCCCGAGAAGACGCTGTCGCACGATCAATACCGTCGCAAAAATTGACTCGGCCTCGCTGAACTTCTGCTCGAGCAGATAAATCGTCCCCAAATTTTGTTGGTAGCGCAGCGTATCCAGATGCTCCTCGCCCAACGTGCGCCGGCTGATTCGAAGTGTCTCAAGATAGAGGGACTCCGCCTCGGCCAGCCGCCCCGCGCCACGGTCCACCGCCGCGAGGTTGTTCATCGAGCGCAGCGTGTTCGGATGTTCCGCGCCCACGACGCGGCGACTGATCTCGAGAATCTGCGCGAACAACCCCGCCGCCTCGTCGAACTTCCTCTGGTCTTGGTAAGCGACTGCGAGGTTGTTCATCGCATTGAGCGTCGTGGGATGTTCCGCACCGAGCACGCGGCGGCTCGTCAGTAGCAGCTCGGAAAAAGTCGCTTCGGCCTCCGCGAACTTCCCCTGCGCTCGATAGACGGAGCCGACGTTGATGAGCGAGGAGAGCGTGCCGGGGTGCTCCGCGCCTAGCACCCGGCGGCGGAGCTCGAGCGTCTGCAGATTGAGCGCCTGCGCCTCGGCGTAGGCCTGCTTCCCGCGGTAAACGAAGGCCAGGTCGTTCATCGCCTGCAACGTCGTGGGATGTTCGACGCCGAGCACGCGTTTCGAAATTTCCAACGCCTCGATCAGCAGCGCTTGGGCCTCCGCGGGCCGGCCTTCGTGTTGATAGACGGTCTCCAGGTTGATCATGGAGACGAGCGTATCGGCGTGTTCGCGACCGAGCACGCGCTGCTGCGACGCCAGCGTGGCTTGCCCGAGGGTCTCCGCTTCCGGGTATTTTCCCAGTTCCGTGAGCGCGAGCACCAGGTCTGATTTCGCGTCCAGCACGGCCGGATCGTCCGGCCCGACCTTTTTTTGACGGAGTGCGAGCGCCCTTTCCAAGTGTTGCTGCATCGGCGCATACTCGCCCAGACCGCCATAGGTCTTCGCCAGCGTCTCCTGAATGCTCGCCTCGATCAAAGGCTCGGCTGCGAAACGGTTTTCGATTTTCTTGGCGGCACGGTCCAGCACGGCACGCAGCGTCAGGTTGCGATCCGGCTGCTGGTCGGGCGAAGCCTGCGCCAGCAGATCGTTCTGGAGAAAGTCCGCGATGGATTTGCTGACCTGTGCTTCGGTCGTCGCGCGTTTCCGCTCCACCTCCGCACGATCCAGCGCCGCCGCCGTCGCGCGTTGTTCGCGACTCAGGCGCACGGCCGCCGCCGAGGACACCGCCGCCACCGCCACGAGCGCGAGTAAGGCCGCCGCCGAAGTCACCGCCAGCGCCGGGTTCCGCCGCGCCCACGCCCACGCCTGCCCGACCGCCGACACAGGCCGCGCCGCGATCGGCCGGCCCGCAAGCCACGCCAGCAAATCTCCCGCCAGCGCCGCCGCCGAGGCGTAGCGGCCCGCCGGCTCCGGCTGGAGACACTTCCCCGCGATCACCGCCAAGTCACGCGGCACGCCTTTCAACGTCACGGTCGCCCCCGCGCCCCCCGCGTTCTCCGCAGGTAACACGCCCGTGATCAGTTCATGCAAGATCGCGCCCAGCCCATAAACATCCGCCGCCAGAGTCGCCCCGCTCGCACCTCCGCGCAGCACCTCCGGCGCGACATAGCCGCGCGTCCCCATCACGGATAACGGCTGCGTGAACGGCGCGCCCGAATTCGCTCTGCGGTTGCTTTTCGCAATTCCGAAATCGCTCACGAACGCCCGCCCTGATTCGTCGAATAAAATATTCCCCGGCTTCAAATCGCGATGCAACACGCCCCGCTCATGCGCATGCTGCACCGCATCCGCGAGCGTCGCCATCAGCGTCGCGATGTCGCGCCACGCGCCGCGATACCGCCCGATGTGCTGCGCGAGCGAGCCGCCCGCGCACAGCTTCATCGTGAAATACGGCAGTCCATCGTGCTCGCCCACGCTCAACACGGGCAAGATCGCCGAGTGATCCAGCCCCGCCACCGTGGTCGCTTCCATGCGAAACCGCGCGCGCGATTCCGCCGAAGCCGCCTCGTGCGGCCGCAGAATTTTCAGCGCCACCTCGCGCGCCGGCTGCTCTTGCCGCGCCCGGTAAACGATGCCAGCCGCGCCCCGGCCGATCTCCTCCAGCACCGCGTGCCCGTCGAGCTCAAACAATCCTCCGTGTTTACCCACCGCCACTTCCTCCGCGAGGATTTCGCCGAGTGCGCAACGCGCGCACCACGCTCCGGCGGCCAGCGCGCTCGCGCAGGTCGGACACCGCCCCTCGTCTCGCGTCGTTTCCCGGGAGCTCATGCGCTTGCATCCGCCAGCACGGCGTGCAGGTGCTTCATCTCCGCATCCACCTCGTGCGGCGCTTCCACGGTCAGCGCCACTTCCGCGCGCACCTGTTCACGAAACTGTTGCCGCAAGCGAAACACCTCTGTCTTCAATCGCGCCACCGGCCAGCCGAGTTGCTCCGCCGCCTCTTCGTATGTCGGTGTCGCCGTCGCGCCGGGCAGGAAATTTTTCAGTTTCGCCAAGTCCCCGGCCGCGCCTTTCGCGACCCAAGCGGCCTCCACCTCACCCCGCGCCCGTCCCAGCAAATCGCGCGCCCACTCATGGTCGAAGGCCCGCGATACCGCGGGCGGCACCGCGATATCGGCTGCATCCTCGCCCCACTCTTCCAGCGAAACGGAAGCGGTGCCCGCCCCGCGTTTTTCCGCCGCCGCCCGCGCTCGCTCGCGCGCCAGAAACCTCACCAACGCCCCTAGTAGAAACGAACGAAACCGCCCGCGCGCCCGGTCGGCCCGGCGCAGCGCCGAGCCCTCGATCATATGCAAAAAAAATCCCTGCGCCAGGTCCTCCGCATTTTCCCGCTGGTCCGATTGCCGCGCGATGAAGCCCACCACCGGTTCGCGGTAGCGCCGGTAGAATTCCCCCAGCGCCGCCCCCCCCGCGGAGTCGCCGTGGAGAGTCGCCTGCGCGAGCAGGCTCCAGCGGGTGGTAGGAAACGCCATGCCGGGAGCGAAAGAAAATCATCCCCGTGCGCAACCGCACAGTGCGTTATCCGCCCTCGCGCCCCCCCCCTTTGGCCGCTCTTTTTCCCGTTCGTCACCCCCGCACCGGCTCATCGTCGCTGCGAAACACGGGGAGCCCGGGAAAACATTTCTCCACCGCCGCGGTCCAATCCGGCATGTCACACCCGTCCCAACCTTCCACCTCTCCGCATTTCCGTTTCTCCCGTTTCGCGAAATTCATCGCGGCTGCCACGGGCCGTCCCGGGACGTTTATCTTGGCGGTCGTCGTCATCCTCGTGTGGGCCGTGACCGGGCCGCTCTTCCACTACAGCGACACCTGGCAGCTCGTCATCAACACCAGCACCACGATCGTCACCTTCCTCATGGTGTTTCTCATTCAGAATACCCAGAACCGCGACTCGCAGGCGATCCACGTAAAACTCGATGAGCTGATCCGCGCCAAGAAAGGCGCGAGAAACAGCATGATCGATCTCGATGATTTGACCGACGAGGAACTCGCCAAGATCCACGCCTATTATCAAGAGCTCGCCAAAAAATCGAGGGGCGAGCTGCGCGAGTTGCAGGAAGATCCCGCGACCGTCGTCGCCGCCGTCAAAAAATAACCCGGGAGGAGACGGCGAACAACCGCTCCGCGACCGGTCGGCCCGGCGACACTGCGGAGTTGCACCTTGCGAAAGCCCACGTTGAGGTCGCTCCGCATCCCATGGCGCTCCCCGATCCGGTCGCAAAGTTCATCGAACGCTGGTCAAAGGCTTCCTCCGCCGAACGCGCCATTCCGGTCTTTGCCTTGCACGCAAAAACTTCACCGCCTTCTCCGTCCGCTGCGGCCCTTCCACCTTCACTGGAGCACCGCTCCCGCTAAACCATGGCAGCTGTCGCTACCTTCGAATCGTTCCAGCACGAGCTCTCCCGCCTCGTCGATAAGTTTGACCGCGACTACCCGCAGTTCGTCGCCTCGACCTATAACGAGGCCACGCTGCGCAACGAGTTTCTCGATCCCTTCTTCCGCGCCCTCGGCTGGGATGTGGGCAACATCAACGGCCTCATCCACACCGAGCGCGAGGTCGACATCGAGGTGCAGACCGCCACCTCCGGCCGGCAAACCCGCGCCGACTACGTGTTCCGCATCTCCCGCGTCGAGCGCTTTACCTGCGAAGCGAAGAAGCCCGCCGAAGCGCTCAACGACCGCCACATCTACCAAGCCAAGCGCGACGCCTTCGCCCGCAGCGTGCCCTTCGCGATCCAAGTAACGTCGACCATACACAAAATAAACAGTCCAAATCATATCTCTCCGTTGACACCCCAGTTGGAGTTTTGACCATGCGCACATGAATACGCTCGAGCTATTCTCCGGCGCCGGTGGGCTGGCCTTGGGCCTTGAGCAAGCGGGTTTCCGCGCGAGAGCGCTCGTGGAACGCGATCACGACGCCTGCGCCACCCTTCGCTCCAACCGACCTAATTGGCGAGTGCTCGAATCCGATGTTCGCAAAATCGATTTTGCGGCTCTTGGCTGCGTCCACCTCGTCGCCGGGGGTCCGCCTTGCCAACCTTTCTCGATGGGCGGCAAAGCGAATGGTTATGACGACCATCGCGACATGTTTCCTCAAGCCGTGAGAGCCGTGCGCGAGCTTCGTCCGTTGGCTTTTATTTTCGAGAATGTCCGAGGACTTTTGCGGCCTGCATTCCAGAACTACGTCGAATTCGTCCGGCTTCAGCTCACTTATCCGGAATTCCCCGTCACTCAAAATCTCTCATGGGAAATGAACCTCCAGCGTTTACAGCGCCACCACACCTCGCTCCGGCGGGAAGCCGAGCCTGCCTATCAGGTCACGATCAACCTTGCAGACGCTGCGGACTACGGCGTCCCGCAGCATCGTCATCGAGTATTTTTCATCGGATTTCGAAGTGACCTAAACGCTCGTTGGTGTTTTCCCGCACCGACCCATTGCGGCGACGAACTGGCGCGCGCTAAATGGGTGACTGGTGAATATTGGCGGGAGCACGGCATTCGCCGCCCCGTCTCTCCTGAGCGCCGCCTGCCGCGTGGGTTGGAAACCATGCCCCTGATCGGCACAAAACCCCGCTGGCGCACAGTGCGGGACGCCTTGGTCGGTCTTGGCGAGCCTGCGATTTCAGGCCCGCACAGCCATGTGCTGCAACCCGGCGCTCGCTCCTATCCCGGACATACCGGCAGTCCTGTCGATGAGCCGGCCAAGGCACTGAAGGCGGGTGACCATGGGGTGCCGGGAGGAGAAAATATGCTCCGCTACCCCGACGGCCGAGTCCGTTACTTCAGCATTCGCGAGTCCACCCGCATCCAAACTTTTCCGGATGCGTGGCGGTTCTCCAGCTCTTGGACGGAAAATATGCGTCAGCTCGGCAATGCCGTGCCCGTCGAACTCGCCCGCGTCGTCGCCTCTTCCGTAGCCAGCGTGCTCCAGCCCCATGTCCAACCTACCGGCGTTCAACCCGCTCGATAAACACAACCTCGGCGAAAGCGTTGGGCTTGCCTTAAGCCGGTGCGCGGCGGTTCCGCTCGGAGCAGTTCCATCTTTCCAGGGAGCGGGACTTTATGCGCTGTATTATTCAGGTCACTTCAAGCCCTACGCGATTCTAGCGGCCCTCAACCGACCGGATCCGACAATACCCATTTATGTGGGCAAGGCTGTTCCGGAAGGCTCAAGAAAAGGACTGGCCCCGGCTACGGGTCAGAAGTCCTCCAAGCTTCGCGACCGACTAAGAAGCCATGCCCGATCAATCGAGAAAACACAGATGTTGAAGATCGAAGATTTCACCTGTCGCTATCTTGTCGTGGAGGAAACGTGGATTGGCCTTTGCGAAAGCCTGCTTATCCAAACCAGCATCCCGCTCTGGAACGCCAAACTCGACGGTTTCGGTCGCAACCCTCAGGGCAAAAACCGTCAGGACGGGCTTTCCCCATGGCATGCTTTCCATGCCGGCCGGGACTTGAAAGCCGAAGCCAAACCCGCTGATGACTTACTGGTAAAGCTCGCCAAGGACGTAGCCGCCTTCATGAGCGAACTCCAAGCGCGATGTGACACCAAAACCTGAGGATGGCTGCGCGTTCCGGTTTCTCGATGTAGCGGACCTTTTGCCCATCCAAATCGCACTCGAACGCACTGGCCCCGGCCTGACCGGCACGAACAACGTCCTCGAAAGACCGCCTATGACTTGGCGAAATATTTCTCCCGCGTTCAGCCAAAGGACTTCGCCGAATGCTCCATACATTGGTCTCAATCGTCCTAGCCCGTGCGACGTCGCGGACGCCTCTGCCCGATGACCGCGCTCACCGCCAACAACTCTATGCGCTCACACCCGAAGAAATCGCCCTCGCCGAAGGCACGGGAACTCCCGCTCCCGCTCCCGCGCTCGAAGCGGTCTGACCCTCCCCTCCCCCGCATCCCCACCGACCCGCGCACCTGGCACGAGTCGCGCCACGCTTTTGGCTGGGCCACCCACCGCTTCTTCACCCGCCCGCAGTCTCCGTGGTCGCACGATCACGGCCTCGCTCCCGAAATCGTCGCCGCCTGTGTCGTGCGCGAGGTGATGCTCGCGCTCGATCTCCGCCGCTTCCCGCAGCATCGCTGGGCCGATTGGCTCACGCGCCGCGCCCACGCCCTCTACCGCGTGGAGAAGAAATTCCGCGCCCGCATGGATGGCGCGCACGAACGCGAGTATTGCTACACCTACATGCGCCACTGGCTCTACATCGGCCTGCACAAAAGCCGTTGGAAATACGCCGACCTCCTCCCCGAGGAAATGCACGCCGGCCACCCGCCCACCCGCGACAGCATCGTCTCTTGGAAACGCTGGCGCCTGCCATCGGCCGCATGAACCCGGGCGACCTGCTCGGGAATTTAGCCAGCCAACTTCAGAGGGAGATGGGGGGCTTGGTGCTGTGTTTCCTCCCGATGGCGGCGCTGATGGTTTACATTTCCCGGAGGAAAAAACGTTTCCGGGCTGACTACCTGGAGCCGCTTACCGATCTCCCTCTCCGCCCGCCGGGAGAGTCGCTTCGCCTCAGGATCGAGGAACTTGAGGATGAAATGGAGAACAGCTTTTTCGCCCTCATGGGCGCGAGCCTCGGAGCGTTTATCTTGCTGCACTCCCAGCCTGACAAGCGGTCCTCCCTCGCAGGGGCACTCCTCGTGCTCGCCATCATTTACGGAATCTGGGGGACGAAGCTGGTGCGACAGCTCCGCCGACTTTGGGACTATCGTCTGGGCCTGAAGGGAGAATGCGCCGTCGGCCAGGAACTCAACCAACTCATCGCCGACGGCTTTCACGTCTTCCACGACCTTCCCTTCGACGGCTTCAACATCGATCACGTGTTGGTCAGCTCCGCGGGAGTGTGGGCTGTCGAAACCAAGACGAGGCGCAAGCCTGCCTCGATCAAAGGTGCCGCCAAAGCGACTGTCGTCTATGACGGGCAGACCCTGCATTTCCCGTGGGGCACGGACAGCTTTGGACTCGATCAAGCCCAACGGAACGCCGCGACGCTGAGCCAGTGGCTGACCGCGTCCACCGGTGATTCAACTCCGGTGAATGCCATCCTCGTGCTCCCCGGCTGGTGGGTGGAGCGCAAAGCGCGTGGCGCAGTCAACGTCCTCAACTCAAAGGAAGTCCGCCACTCCTTCCCCACCCGCACCAGCGACGCTCTCTCTCGTGATCTAGTTCAGCGCATCGTCTTTCAGCTTACTGAACGCTGCCGCATTCCGCGCACGAAGTGATTCTTCGCGCTCTCTCGAGTCCACTCTCCCGCCACCGCACGTTGCACGTCACGGCCTACCAGTGGCCGCTCACTTTTCTGTTCCGTCGCCCTGCTCGAGCTCTCAGCTAACCCGCATTCATCACACTTTTTTCGATTCACACAGAGGACACGGAGTGCCGACACAGAGGCAGCGGGAGAACACGAGGTGTGCAGGTATTTGCTCCGCGAACGGGCGACGAAAAGAACGGCCAAGCGAGTTGAGATCGCCCGTTTTCTCTCTGTGAACTCTGTGTCGGCGCTCCGTGTCCTCTGTGATCCCACGGTTTTTCTCATTTTTAGTGTGATCGATGCGGGCTAAACGCGATCCCCCTCGGGCCGCGGGCGAATCGTAGCCCGGATAAATCTCCGCTCCAGACTTGGCGCGCCCGCACTATTGGTCATCTTCGCGCTGCCTCACGGCTCCACCGTATGAAAAGATTCCTCTCATTCCCGTTCCTGCTCCTCGTGGCGCTTTCCCTCGCCGCTGTCCGTGCCGCCGAAACTCCCGCCACCCCCGTCAAAGCCGACGGCTTCAGCTTCATCAAAACTCTCGGTGGCATCTCCGAATACACCCTCGATTCCAACGGCCTCAGCGTGCTCCTCATGCCCGAGCACTCCAGCCCCACGCTCACGTTCATGGTCACGTATCGCGTCGGCTCGAAAAACGAGGTCACCGGCACCACCGGCGCGACCCACCTCCTTGAACATCTCATGTTCAAGGGCACCGAGAAATTCCTCCGTTCCAAAGGCACCGGCGTTGACCAAATCCTCGAAAAAACCGGCGCCCTCTACAACGCCACCACCTGGCTCGACCGCACCAACTACTACGAAAACATGGGCAGCGAACACCTCGCCATCGCCGTCGAGATGGAAGCCGACCGCATGAGAAAACTTCTCCTCCTCGAATCGGACCGCGCCCCCGAGATGACTGTCGTGCGCAACGAATTCGAGCGCGGCGAAAACTCCCCGTTCCAGTCGCTCATCAAGGAAATTTTCCAAGCCGGCTTCGTCGCGCATCCCTACCACCACTCGACCATCGGCTGGCGCAGCGACATCGAGAAAGTCTCCATCGAGAAGCTCCGCGAGTTCTACGACACGTTTTACTGGCCGGACAACGCCACCGTTTCCGTCATCGGCGATTTTCAACCCGCCGAGGCGCTCGCGCTCATCAAGAAATTCTACGGCGTTCACCCGCGCGCGCCGAAACCCATCCCCGCGCTTTACACCGAGGAGCCCGACCAGACCGGCCCCCGCCGCGTCACCGTCAAGCGCGCCGGCCAGCTTGGCGTCGTCGCCATCGGCCACAAGATCCCCGCCGCCACCCATCCGGACTACCCCGTTTACGCGATGCTCAGCGCCATCCTCACCGACGGCAAAAACAGCCGCCTCTACAAGGCCATCACGGATAAAAATCTCTCCACCGGCGTCCAGTCCTTCGCCGGCTTCAACCACGACACCTCGATGCACATCATCTTCGTCCCCCTCGCGCCCGGCGCGAAGCACGACGACGTGGAAAAAATCGCCGTCGAGGAAATCGAGCGGTTGAAAAAAGACGGCGTCACCGAGACCGAGCTGCAAGCCGCCATCGCGAAGACCCTCGCCGATGCCGCGTTTCAACGCGACGGCTCCTTCGCCATCGCGGGCAACCTCAACGAGTGCATCGCCGTCGGCGACTGGTCGCTCTTCTACAATTTGGAAGCCGCCACCAAGAAAGTCACCGTCGCCGACGTGAAACGCGTCGCAAACGAATTCATGAACCTCGACCAGAGCACCACCGGCTGGTTCGTCCCTACGCAGCCCGGCGCCGCCAAAAAATAATCGTCGAACCAAAATTTCGCCCATGAAAACCACTTTTCGCTTTCTCGCCTTGGCCACGGTTCTCGCCGCGGCCGCATCCGCCCAACCCACCACCCAAAACCCCAAACCCGAAACGTCCGCCAAGATCGCGCCGAAAGCCACCCGCGCCAAAATCGCCGGGCTCGACGTGATCGCCTATCCGACCGGCGTGAAGGAAGTCGTCACCATCAAGGCCTCCCTCCCCGCGGGCGACGCGTTCGCGGGCGACGGCAATGTCGCCATCCCCACGCTCACCGGCATGTTGCTCGACCAAGGCACGACGAAGCAGGACAAATTCGCCATCGCCGAAAAACTCGAATCCGTCGGCGCCACGCTCGATTTCAGCGTCGGCACCCAGATGGTCGAGATCAGCGCGAAGTGCCTCAAGAAGGATGTCGCCCTCGTCATCGGCCTCATCGCCGAGCAGCTCCGCACCCCGCTCCTCTCCGCCGAGGAACTCGACAAGGCCAAGCAACAATTTATCGGCGGACTCAAGCGCAGCCTCGAAGATCCCAACTCCCGCGCCAACGACGCGTTCACCCGCGCCATTTATCCCATCGGCCACCCGAACCGGAATCCCTCCCCTGAGGAATTCATCGCCGCCGCCGAGAGCGCGAAACTCGCGGACATCGTTGCCTTCCATAAAAAACATTACGGCCCCGCGCACTGCACGTTCGTCGTCGTGGGCGACCTCGACATCCCCCAAATC
The DNA here is from genome assembly GCA_025360615.1 of Opitutia bacterium. Classification (GTDB taxonomy): domain Bacteria; phylum Verrucomicrobiota; class Verrucomicrobiia; order Opitutales; family Opitutaceae; genus Tous-C4FEB. The sequence goes on along the minus strand of JANYBX010000196.1, from coordinate 16,340 downwards.
CAAGCTGAGCTCGGCAAGGCCTTCGCCGGCTGGACCGGCGGCGTCGCGCTCACCCATCCCGCCAAGGCCACCATGACGGACGCGGCCAAAGACCAGACGGTGTTCATGCCGGAAAAAACCAGCATCACCGTCATCATGGGCCAGACCAGCGGCCTCCGCTACAGCGATCCCGATTATCAGGCGCTGCGCGTCGCCACCGCGATTCTCGGCAGCGGCTTCACCGGCCGCCTCATGGCCAACGTCCGCGACAAGGAAGGCCTCACCTACGGTATCAGCTCCAGCCTCTCGCACGACACCTTCAGCGACGGCGACTGGAAAATCCAGGCGACTTTCGCGCCTGCGCTCCTTGAAAAAGGCATCGCCTCGACGAAACGCCAGCTCTCAAGCTGGTCGGAAACCGGCGTCACCCCCGACGAAGTCGAGCGTCGCAAGAGCAACCTCATCGGCAGCTTTAAAGTTGGCCTCGCCACCACCGACGGCCTCGCCGGAGCGATGTTGAACGCGGTTCACCGCGGCTACGATCTGAACTGGCTCGACGAATATCCCGCGAAGGTAAACGCGCTCACGACCGACCAGGTGAACGGCGCGATCAAAAAATACCTGAAGCCGGAAAACTTCTTCCTCATCAAAGCCGGCACCGTCCCCGGCGGCGGGAAGTAGGGCTGGCCGCCTTTTTCTCTTGGGACTGTAGCGGCGGCCCTACGCCGCGATTTTTCTCCGCCCTCTCCGCGTCCGCGTTTCACGCATGTATTTCGACGCCCATAACCACCTCGCCGCCGCGTCACTCGCGCCCTGCCGCGCGCAAATTTTCGCCGATCTCGCCGCCGCCGGCATCACCCGCGCCATCGTTAACGGCACGGAGGAATCCGACTGGCCCGCTGTCGCTCAACTCCTCGTCGCGCCAGCGCGCCCACAGAGCGATGGCGGATCAGCTCTCAACCTTCGACCTCCCCTCATCCTCACCCCGAGCTACGGCCTTCACCCCTGGGACGTCGGCAACCGTTCACCCCTCTGGCTCGAAACTCTCCGCACCTACCTCATCGCCGACCCCCGCGCCGCCGTCGGCGAGATCGGCGTCGACCGCTGGATGCTCGACCGCGCCCGCCCCGACGACCCTCGCCTCGCCGGCCTCCGTCGCGCCCCCCTCGAAGAACAACTCGCCGTCTTCACCACTCAGCTCGCCCTCGCCCACGAGTTCGCCCGCCCCGTTACGATCCACTGCATCGACGCCTTCGGCCTCCTCCTCGAAACGTTGCAATCCCTCCACGCCGCGAACCGCCTCCCTCCGCGCGGTTTTCTTCTCCACGCCTACAGCGGCTCCGCCGAGATGATCGCGCCCTTCGCCGCCCTCGGCGCCTATTTTTCCTTTAACGCCGCCTACCTCGCCCCCCGCCACACGCGCCTCCGCGAAGTTTTTCAACGCATCCCCGCCGCTCGCCTCCTCGTCGAGACCGACGCCCCCGCGATGCTCGCTCCGCCCGCGCACGCCCCCTTCTCACTCCCGCCGTCGCCCGAAAATCCCTCGCCCAACCACCCCGCAAATTTGGCCGCCGCTTACGCCGCGCTCGCCGAACTCCGCCGCGTACCCCTTGCCGCGCTCACCGCTCAAATCGAAGAAAATTTCCATCGACTCTTCGGCTAAACCCACGGGCGAAATCTGATTCGCCTAAAAATACCGCGTCCGGTTTTTCATCGAGCGGCAGCCATACCTCAAAACCACCATGGACACCGACTCCCAGCTGCTGCGCCGCTATCACGAAGAACGCTCCGAGCCCGCCTTTACACAGCTCGTGCAGCGCCACGTGGGGCTCGTCTATTCTGTCGCACTACGCCGCGTCGGCGGCGACGCCCCTCTCGCCCACGATGTCGCCCAAAAAGTTTTCTGCGATCTCGCGCGCAAGGCCGCGACCCTCCTCGACCGCGCCACGCTCGCCGGCTGGCTCTATGCGAGCGCGCACCTCGCGTCCGCCGCCGTGGTGCGCGGCGAACAGCGGCGAAAGGCCCGCGAATCGGAGGCTCACTTCATGCAAACCACCCTTGCCTCTCCGGAATCCGAAGCCGACTGGAACCCACTTCGCCTCATCCTCGACGACGTCATCATCGCGTTGAAAGATCAGGAGCGAGAAGCGATCGCGCTGCGCTTTTTCGAAAAGCGCTCGTTCGCCGACGTGGGTTCCGCGTTGCGGATCACCGAGGAAGCCGCCCGCAAGCGGGTTGATCGCGCGCTCGAAAAATTGCGCACCCTGCTCGGGCGCCGGGGCGTGACCTCCACCGCCGCCGCGCTCGGCCTGACCCTGACGGCGATGAGCAGCGTCCCAGTTCCTGCTGGTGTCGGGGCCAAAGTCGCTTCGCACGCATTCGCCCAAGTTGGCGTTTCCAGCGGTGCGTCACTCACGGGCACCCTCGCCAGCGCGTCGTGGCTGGCGGCTGCGGCAGTGCTGATGGTCGGCGGTTTTCTGCTCAGTTTTCAGCGCCACTCCAACGAGGAACTGCAAAACGAAATCACCCGGCTCACCGCCGAAAACCGGGAGATTGCCGCGATCCGCACCGAGAATCAGCACGTCGCGCTCCACCTTCTCCAAGCGGAAAAAACCGCGCGATCTTCCTCGAAGCCACCGGCCCCGGTTTTCAGCTCAGTTGTCAGCGTCAGTCAGGAAGGCACCCTCATGTGGAACCGGGATCGAGTAACGTTGGATGAATTCATCAGGCGGCTCCAGCAGCAAGCGACGAAGGAACCCGAATCCCGGATCAACATTCGCGATGCCGGCGCAAAGCTATCCCAACTTAATTGGGTGATCGACGAAGTGCGGAAGGCCCGGATCTCCCATGTCATCGTCGAATCCAACACCGCACTGGATCCGCGTGCTGGAGATACCGGGGTTTGAAAGCCGCGATCCCAACGCTCCTCCTCCTCAGCGCGCTCGCCGGCGTCTCCGTCATATGGGCGCGCCAGCGCCAGACCACCACCGAGCTGCGCCGCCAAATCACCGCGCTTCGCTCGGAAAATGACCGCCTCCCACCCCTGCGAAGCGAACGCCGGCGCTTGCAGCAACTCCAGCGTCAGGTTGAGCAATGGAACGAAGCCAACCGGCCGGCCCCGCAGCGCGAGCCTGTTTCGCGCCAGCCATCCGAGAGCAACACTGCGTTCCCATTTTCCTTGGCAGTCGGCGAATGGTTGCCTCACACCGCTTGGAAAAATCGCGGTCGCGCCACTCCCGCCGCCGCCCTCGAAACCACGCTCTGGGCTGCCGCCGGTGGCGATCTGGCGACGCTGAAAAACGGGTTTCTGCTCGACGAAGCGGTGCGCACGGAAACCGAAGCGATTCGCTCGAAGCTACCCGCGCGAGCCCAGTTACTCTACACCAGCCCCGAGGAATTGATCGCGGCCGTCTTCAGCACCGCCATCCCGCTCGGCGCCATCCAAGTCGTCTGGCAGGAGCAGTCCGATCCGGATAACGCGGCCATGCGGATCCTGCTGAAAAAGCCGGAGCTCTCAACCCTCCCCGGCGCGACACCGACACCCGACCGCGTTCAGAAAAATCTCTCGGCGGAGCCGGCAACCTCCAAAGCCGGGATGGCTGGTTTCAATTTCCGTCGCTCCGAAGAGCACGGCTGGCAACTCATCGTGCCCAGAACAGCGTTGGCGAAATTGACGCGCGACTTCTTGCCGCCGGCGACGCCGTAACAATCCTGACCTCGCCCGCACCTCACCCCGCTACGCACCTACGATCACCCGGACCGCCTCCTGCGCCGCCACCAGTCCGAACGCACCCGTCACCCACACCGCGGTCCCAAAGCCCGTCGCGCAGTCCAACTTCAAATTCGTTCCCGGCTCCTCGGTCGCCCGGCACGTCCCATCGGCCCAGGGGAACACCGGCGGTTCCTCCGTCCACACGCAGCGCACGCCGTAAACATTTCCGCTGCCGCTCGCGAACCCGTAGTCGCGTCGAAGTTTTTTCCGCACCTGCCGCAGCAACTCGTCGCTGCCCGATTCGCCCAGATCGCCGGCCTTGAGCCGCGTCGCATCCCGCCGCCCACCCGCCGAACCGACCGTCACGCAGCCGAACCCGCGCTTCACGCTCTCCGCGATGATGAGCGCCTTGTGCGACATCAAATCGACCGCGTCGACCACGCAATCGAAGCGCGGCGCCAGCAACCGCTCCGCCGTCGCCGCCGTGAAAAATTCCGCGACCGTCTCCACGCGACACGCCGGATTGATCAACCGCACCCGCTCCGCCAGCACCGCCGTCTTCGGCCGGCCGATCTGCCCATCGAGCGCGGGCAGTTGGCGGTTCACATTCGTCACGCACACGTCGTCGAGATCGACGAGTGTCAGTGCGCCCACGCCGCTCCGTGCCAGCGCCTCAACCGTCCACGAACCCACGCCGCCCACGCCGATCACCGCCACGTGCGCCGCGCGCAATTTCTCCAACGCCACCGCCCCCAATAGCCGCGAGACTCCCCCGAAGCGCTCCGCAAAATCATCCTTCAGCGCCATCATGATCGTCGGTCATTCCTTCGCCAGTTCACCCGCGGTCTCAAGCCCGCGGAATATAGCGCAGCGTAGGTGCAACCCACTCGGAATCCTTCGGCTGCTTGGCAAATTCCCGCACCTCCGCCCGCTCCTCCGGCGGCCGTTTTTTGATTGGCTCGGTGATTTCGGCGGCGCTCATGATTCGGGGATCATGCTTCGCGCCGCCCCGCGTGCAAGCCCGCGCCCCCGGCGGGGAACCCATTCCCCTCGTGACCGGCGCACCGCGGCCCGTCCCCTACTTGATGCCGAGCAGCCGCTTTAACTCCGCCTCGAGTTTGTTCGCGCGGACAAAGCCGACCAACATTCCCTTTTGATCGAAGAGCGCCGTCGATGGCACTGTCCGCACTCCCAGTTTTTCGCCGAAGGCCACGTCCTTGCCTTGACCGCCGAAATGATGCGGCCAGGTCAGTTTGTTTTCCTTGATCGCCTTCAACACCTTCTCCCGGTCCTCGGCCTTGTCGTAGGCGACGCCAATCACGGCGACCTGCTTCCGGTAGGAGTCCACGATGTCCTTGATCTCCACCTGTTCCTTCACTGAGCCCTCGTTCGCCGCCGACCAGAAGGTGAGCAGCACCAACTTGCCCCGCAGTTGCTCGAAATCCACCTCGCGGCCGTCGAGCGCCGTGAACTTCAGCTCATAGGGCTGCTTGCGGATTTCCATGAGGTTCAGTTGATCCCGCGCCATCGCAGCGATTTTTTTGTCCGCGTGCTCGGCGAGCTTTTGCCCCTGCACCTCCGCCATGCGCGGGCTGCCCTGAATCAGCAGTTCTAGATACTCCCGCTCCTGCGTGAGCAGGAAACGCCCGCCGCCCGGCTGCGCCGCCAGCGCGTCAATCTTGTCCCGATACGTCGCCGCCGTGTCCCGCGAAAATTCCTGCCGCGCCTCCACGCCCGCCACCGCCGCCTCGAGTGCCGCCACCGCCGCATGCGCGTCGTCGCTCAACTTCTCGTTATGCCGCTGCGTCACGAGCTCGAATTTCAACGCCGGCAGCCACGAGGCGCGGAGCGCCATCTGGCTCTTGTCCTTCACATCTCTCATCGTGCTTCCGAAATTGGCGAGGGCGGTGATCGCCGATTCCGTGCGCCGGTGCGTTGGGTTCTGCGTGATAAACCCGACTCCCGTCGCGATGAGTTTCTGGAAACGCGCGGGGCCCAGCTTCGCCTCCTTGTCATCGCGGAGCTTGATAAATTCATCGAAGGCGAGGTCCTCCGGGGACTTGGGTTTGTTTTCCGCGACGAGCGGGCCGCAGAGCGCGATCATCAATCCGAAGCCGGTGAGCAGGCGGGTCAGGTGCATGGGGCGGGTGCGCGGTCGTCGGGGATTAAAAACGCCGGCTGCAAAGCGGAGACCGCGCCGGTCCACGTGCAGCAGGCTTCTGAGGGGTCCGCCCAGAAAGGCCTTTCTCCGCCTCGCGTCAATGCCTTCGCCCGACCCCGTTCCAACTATCTCGCCGCGCCCAACACCGCCGCCACCGCCGTGATCGCCGCCGCCTCGCGCGCCGCCCAATCGCCGCGGATTTCCCCGCATGGCAACCCCCTTTTTTCCAACGCCTCCCGCCACTGCCGCCGACACATCGCCCGCCCCGCCTCGTCCGGGAAGCACCGCTGCGGATCGGACATGTACGGCGCATCCGTGTCGCAAAACAAATAGAGCGCAAAGTCGCGCGCCCGCGCGTCCGCCTCAGCGCGCACCCACGCCGGGCATTTTTCCGGAAACAGCAGGTCGTCCCACAGCACGCACGTCAGCAGCTCCGTGTCACAAAACACCGCCCGGCGCGCCCGCGCCGCCGCGTTGTCCTCGTTCGCCATCTGCCCCAGCGCGATCGTCCCCAGATCGTCCGCCGTGATTTTCCCACCGCGCGCGTCCCAAAATTCCCGCACAAATTCCTCCGACCACGGCTCGTCGAAATGCTCCGCCAGCCGCCGCGCCAGCGTCGTTTTCCCTGTGGACTCCGGCCCGAAGATCGCGATGCGTTTCACGTCAGCCATGGGCCCGTGTCGCCTGCATCGCCCGGTGCCACTCGCGCCAACCCATCGCCCCGAGCCCGAGATAGACCGCGTAAAGAAACGCCGTGAACGCCAGCTCCGCGCTCCAATACGACGCCACCGCGACGACGTTCACCACCACCCACAGCGGCCAGTTCTCGATGCACTTTTTCGCCTGCAACACCTGCGCCGCCACGCTGAACGCCGCGATGAATGCATCCCGCCACGGCATCGCCGCCTTCATCCACCGCCCCACCGTGAGCGCCCACGCCACCGTCGCCGCCGTCGCGATGAGCAGCGTCAGCCAGCGCCCGCGCGCCGACAGTGTCGTCACCGGTAGTTCCGGCGCCGTCCCGCGATCGCGCACCCAGTGCCACCAACCCCACGCCAGCGTGCCAAAAATAAAAACCTGCAACGCCGCATCCGCCGGAAAATGCGCCTGGTAAAACAACGCGCCCTGCACGCTCACCGAAACCAACCCCACCGGAAACGCCCACAGGCTGCGCCGGATAAACAACCACACGCCAGCCACGCCAAGCACCAGATTCGCCTGGTCGAGCCGCGAAGCGGAGACCAACCCGTTCCAAATATTCTGCCAGACGTCGTGCATGGTTCCATTCTCATTGCGCGCTGTGACGCGCCGAAGCAACCCTGACAGAATCCCTCCCCCATGAAACTCCCCACCCTTGTTTTTCTCGGCCTTGTTTCCGCGCTACCCTCCGTCCTCCGCTCCCAGTCCTCCGCCCCCGCCGCGGCGCCACCAGCGACACCCGAGGCCGGATTCGTTTCGATCTTCGATGGGAAAACTCTCACCGGCTGGGATGGCGACCCGAAATACTGGCGCGTCGAAAACGGCTGCCTCGTCGGCGAAATCACGCCGGAGACGATCATCAAGCGAAACACCTTCATCATCTGGCGCGGCGGCACGCCCGGCGATTTCGAGCTGCGCGTCGAGTATCGCATCTCCGCTCAAGGCAACAGCGGCATCAACTACCGCAGCATCCAGCTCACCGACGCGCTCTGGTCACTGGCCGGCTATCAAGCCGACATCGATGGTCAGGACCGCAACAAGCCCCCGCTCCGCCACACCGGCCAGAACTACGAGGAGCGCGGCCGCACCTTTCTCGCCCGCCGCGGCGAGATGGTGCACCTCGACGACTCCGCCAAACCGGCCGTCATCGCCTCGCTCGGCGAAAGCGCGCCGCTCGCCGCGCTCATCAAAAACGACGACTGGAACGAGGTTCACCTCATCGCCCGCGGCCACACGCTCACTCACATCTTCAATGGTCGCGTCATGTGCGTCGTGTTCGACGACGACGTGAAAAACCGCCGCACCGACGGCCTCCTCGGCGTGCAAGTCCACGTCGGCCCCCCGATGAAAGTGGAGTTTCGGAATTTCCGCCTGAAGACGCTCTGAGGACCGTGGTAGGGCGGGTTATCCCTCACCCGCCGCTGGGTCTCCGCCCACCGGTCAACTCGAGCCCAACCGGCGCGTTAAGGATAACGCGCCCTACCTTCAAAGCCCCGAAGCCACCTCACTTCTTCTCCGCCACAAACGCCTCCATCGCCTCGCGCGTCACCGCGTAGCGCGCCGCACAACGCGGACAGCGAATCTCGATTTTTTCGTCGCCGGCGAAAAGCCCCGCCGCATCGCTCCGCATCGCCGGCGCGAGCACTTCGAGCATCCGCTGTTGGTTGCAGCCGCAGTGCCAGCGCACGACCCGCGTCTCCAGCAGCCCGAGGCTCTCCGTCTTGTCGAACTCCCGCACCTGTTCCGTCGTGAGCGCGCGCAGCCACCCCAGGTCGCAGTCCGGGTGCTCCGTCACCAGTGCGAACTCCTCCTCGCCCGTCTGAAAATACCGCGCCACCCGCTGCTCGCTCTGCGCGTAGAATTTCTCCACCGCCGCCAGCGGATCGGCTCCGGTGAAGTTCACCGCGCTCCGCCGCTTCGGCTCCCGCCCGCGCACCACGTCGGAGTAGAAAACATTTTCCGGCAGCTCGCGCACGTTCTCCGCGAAGATGCGCCCCGCCGCCGTGCCGAGATCGTTGTCGCCCGTGAGAAACAAGTTCACCGGCGGCGCCTGGAAATTCATCGTCCACGCCGTCAGCTCGTTTCTCGGTCGCGACGCCGCGTGCAGCCCGAAGCCCGCGAGCGCCCGCTTGAACATCGCATCGTGCTCGGGCGCGGGCTTCAGCCCGTTCGCCGCGAGGTGCAGGTAGTAGTCCACGTAGAGATCGCTTACGTCAGCCCGCGCGAACATCGCGTTGCGGCTCCGCACAAAATACGTGCGGATTTCGAGGCCGGCGTCGGCGGTGTTGACCGGGGTCGAGGTGGACATGGCGCGAAACGTTGCCCGGAAAAGGCGAATGTCGAATGTGGAAAAAATTTCGCAGCCGCTTCTCCCCCATCACCGCCCGTCGCGCGACTGCGGGTCTCTGCTGAATCCCCCGTTTCCGCGATTGCCACCCCTGTAAAAGTTGGTGAGGTTTTTTCCCACAAATGGCCAAAACCCCCGCTCCAGCCGGCAGAGTCGAAGAGAAATTCTCCCTTCCGCTCTTTCTGTTCACCATCACCGCCTCCCTCGCCGGCCTCGTCGGCCTCGTGTGGCTGCTCGCTCCCGCCGCCGTCTGGACCGCGCAAACCTCGTCCGGCCTCTGGCCTTTCGTCACCGTGTTTCTCGCGGTCACGATGTTCAACTGCTTCGTCGAATACGGTTTTCACCGCTACGTGCTGCACAAGCCCGTCGTGTCGTTCCTGAGCCGCTTCTACCGCCAGCACACGCTCCATCACTCGCTCACCCGCATCGGCCGCCGCCGCACGCCCGGCGGGCGCGACGTGCCGTTCGTGGAAAACATTTATCCCGTCACCGAGCCGGAGCAGGGCGAGGCCTCCTTCTTCCCGTGGTATACGCTCGCGGTGTTCGCCATCGTGGTCACCCCGCTCCTCGCGCTCGCACAATGGCTCGCACCCGCGTTCCCCTGGTTCTTCGCCGGCTACGGCGCCCTTGCCGCCTCGATGGCCCTCTACGAAATTTTCCACGCGATCGAACATTGGTCCTTCGAACGCTGGGTGCCGCTCATCGAGCACCCGCAGATGGGCTGGCTCTGGCGCAAGGTTTACAGCTTCCACCTCCGCCACCACGCCGTGATCGATTGCAACGAGGCGATCTCCGGCTTCTTCACCCTCCCCGTGGCCGACTGGGTCTTCGGCACCTTCATCCTCCCGAAATCCCTCTACACCGACGGCTCCGATTGGAACGCCGCCGAATTCACCAGCCCCCGCCCCTACGCCCTCATCCGCTGGGTCGACGTGAAGACCGATGCGATGGTGAAAACCCGCCGCCAACGCGCCCAAAGTTCCGGCGCGACCCCGGTGCCGACCGTCGCCGAAATCGAAGCCGCCGCCGGCGCCGCCACCCGCACGCGCAGCAGCTGAAGCCCGGATTTCCTTAAACCCTCCCAAGCCCCCGCCATCGCGCCGGGGCTTTTTTTGCGCCCGTGATTCGGCCTCAATCCGATTAAAAAATCATCGGCCCAAATCCCGAAGCGTTAAACTGTAGGAGCGGCTTTACGCCGCGATTCCGGAAAACCATCGCGGCATAAAGCCGCTCCTACACCCAACAAAGCCGAAGAAAGCTTCGGGGGAATGAACGCATTTCTATGATTCAAAATTAGCGTTCATACGCGTCCATTCGCGGTTCCCCTCCCTGCTTTTTCGCCTGCCCGCGCGATTTCCTGTCGGATTCCGCCGACCGCGCCGATAACCCTGACAAATGACCCCGAGTGACCACGACCTGCTCCGGCAATACGCGCATGCCGGCTCGCAACCCGCCTTCGCGGAACTCGTCCGTCGTCACATCGACTTGGTTTATTCCGCCGCGCGCCGGCAAGTCCGCTCCGGCGCGCTCGCCGAGGAAGTCGCGCAATCCGTCTTCCTCGATCTCTCGCGCCGCGCCGCCGAAATCAAACCCGCCACTCCACTCGTCGCGTGGCTGCACGTCGTCACCCGCCGCACCGCCATTGACGTCATCCGCCACGAATCCCGCCGCCAAGCCCGCGAACAAGCCGCCTTGGAAATCGCCAGCGACGCGCGCGACGAAATCGACGCCATGAAAACCACCCCGTCCGTCTGGACCGAGCTGGAGCCGTTGCTCGACGAAGCGCTCGGCGCACTCGACGAGCCCGACCGCAGCGCCGTCCTGCTGCGTTACTTTGAAAACAAAAACCTGCGCGAAGTTGGCCACGCGCTCGGACTCTCCGACGATGCCGCCCAGAAACGCGTCCGCCGCGCCCTTGAGCGGCTTCGGCAAATTTTGTCCAAACGCGCCATCGTCGCGAGCGCCGCCAGCCTCGCCACGGAAATTTCCCTGCACGCCGTCCAGCCCGCGCCCACGGGGCTCGCCGCCACGCTTTCGTCCACGATCACACTGCCCGGCGTCGTGACGGTCAAAGCCGCCGCACTGAACTCCTTCAAAACTCTCGCCATGAAGACCACCCATAAAATCCTGATCGCCACGGTGGCGGCGGCCGCGATCACCGCCGGTTTATATCAGGCGCTGATCTTGCACCGCCAGGCCGGGGAAATCGCCCAGCTCAAAAATTTATCCACCAGCTGGCAGCAGGAAATTCAGCGTCTCGGACAACAGCGATCCGTCGCAGCGCGCCAGGTCGCACAAATCAACGCCAACCAACCGGTGGCCAGCTCATCCGACGATTCCGCGCTCGATTCGCGAATGCGCGCCTTGGTCGAGAACGTGAACCGGATGAAAAAATATCTCGACCAAAACCCCGGTGAACAGATTCCCGAGCTCCGCTTTCTGCGCGATCTCGACTGGTTCGAGGTCGCGCAAAAATATCCCGATCTCGGCACCGTCTCCGACTACCGCGCCACGCTCGCCTACTTGCGAATCATGGCGAAGCACAAATTTCTCCCGCTCATGCAGACCGCGTTGGATAAATATCTCAAAGCCTCGCAGGGCTTTCTACCGACCGATGTCATGCAGCTCGCGAGTTACTTCAATCCACCGATTGAGAACGCGCTACTCCAGCGCTACGAAATGCTCTCGAGCGGCCCAGCGAGCGCGTTGTCAAAGGACAGCGCCATTCTGCGGGAGAAGGCCTCGCTCGCGATCGATCCCCTGCACGACAATCTCGGCGGACTTACCGGTTACGGAGATACCGTGTGGGGCGTCCCACAAGGTGCAGTCTCGCCGGGTGCTACGTCTGAGAGCATTGCTCTCCAAAAATCCGTCGACCAGGCCGTGCAGGCCTTCTCCGCGGCCCACAGGGGAATTGAACCGAAACCTGATGAAATGGAAAAATTGATCCCGTATTTTCAAGATCGAGAGGTCGGCATGAAATTCGTGCAAGGTTTCAAGGAAGCCATCCGCCACATTTTGCCGGCTGACTTAAACCAAGCGAGGAACGAGGCCGCCGAGGCTTTTCGGATCACTCACCATGGAGCCGAACCTACGGACCAAATCGAACTGGCCTCGTATTTTCAAAAGCCTGAAGACGGGGCGCGCTACATCGAGTTCGTCTCCAAAACTTCACGGTCAAAATGAAGCCACGCACCCACCCATCCGGGCTTTTTCCTCTTTTGAACTGGCCATGACTTCACCCGCAAAAATTTCCCTCGTCGCCGTCTTCACCGTCCTCGCGACCGGCGGCGGCTGGTTTCAGATCCGTGAAAGTCGCCGCCAGGAAGCGGAGATCGCCCACCTCCGCCGGCAGGTTGACGGCGAGCGGCGTCAAATTCAGCAGCTGCGCGCCGAGCAGGACGATCTTCTAGCCCGCACGAGGGAAGCACCGCCCGTTCCGGCACGTGCCTTCAGCACGGGCGATGCCGCTTTCGATACGAAAATGGAAGCGGTCCTTGCGCAGATGAACCAGCTCAGGACGTGGTTGAAAAGCAATCCGCAGGAAAAAACTCCCGCGTTCGAATTCCTGCAGGACAGCGATTGGATCGGCGCCGTCACCAACTCGAAAAAATTCAATGTCCAGAGCGCGGCGCGTAGTCTCCGCTATAAAGCCAAAGCGAATCTGGTCCCGCTGCTCCAGGGCGCACTCAAGAGCTATGAGGACGCTCACCAAGGGCAGCTCCCGAATGATCTCACGCAACTCGCCCCGTTTTTCGTCACGCCCATTTCCGCGGCCATCCTGCAGCGCTACGAAATGCGCTCCTCTGGCTTGAAGAAGTCCGTGCCCGGGGACCTGCCGATCCTCAGCGAGAAAGCGTCAGCGATCACGGTTTCGTCGGATCAGGCGTTCATGATTTTCGCCAAGGGCAGTTTCGGGAACGAATGGTTTTCCGGACGACCATTCCTTTTCGCACCACCTCGCTCCGCTGACATGGCGGAAGCCGTCAGCAAGGCGAACCAGGCCTTTCGCGTGGCGCACCCCGATGTCCCTGTGACCGAGGCCACACAACTGTTGCCCTATTTCAAAAGCCCGGCCGACGCCGCTGACTTCGCCGAAACTCAATCCGCCTTTCAATCCCATCGCAGATAGCTCGGCCTTTTCAATCACGGGGAAGATTCGGGGCGGTCGTGGAGGTGTCCCGCCAAGCGGCTCTTGATCGGAGGGGGCCGTCCTCATAAATTTTCGGATTCGATGTCGGATTTCCCCCGGCCGGCACCGACCATCGGGAAACATGAGCGACCTCGATTTGCTGCAACTCTACGTCCGCGATCGCGACGACGACGCGTTCTCCGCGCTCGTCGCCCGGCACATCGACCTCGTTTATTCCGCGGCCCGACGCCAGGTGCGCGCCACCCATCTCGCCGAGGAGGTGACGCAGTCGGTCTTCACCCAAGTCGCCCAGCGCCCTCCGATACTTGCACCCGATCAACCGTTCTCCGCCTGGCTCTACGTCGTCACCCGCCGTGCCGCGATCGATATTGTCCGCAGCGAAGCCCGGCGCCGGGTCCGCGAAACCACCGCCGCCGAAATCACCGCCATGCAAACTCCGTCCGAGTCCTGGTCGAAAGTGGAAGCCACCATTGACGACGCGATGGCCGCGCTCAACGACACCGAGCGCACCGCGATCGTTCTGCGCTTCTTCGAAAACAAATCCCTGCGCGATGTCGGCACTGCCCTCGGCATCTCCGAGGACACCGCCCAAAAACGCGTCAGCCGCGCCCTTGAGCGGCTGCGGCAAATTTTGTCTAAACGCGCCGTCGCCGCGAGCGCCGCCAGCCTCGCCACGGAAATTTCCCTGCACGCCGTCCAAGCCGCGCCCGCCGGACTCGCCGCGGCGATCTCCTCCTCCACCGCCGCGCTGCCTTTCGTGGCCGTCGCCGCGGCCAAACAACTCGCCATGACCACCGCGCAAAAAATCCTCGCCACCGCCGCCGTCACCATCGCGCTCGCCTTGGCCCTCCACGAGGGGAACGCCGCCGTGCAGCTCCACCGCCAAGCGCAAGACGGCCAGCAGCAACTCGACCGCCTCGCCGACACCGCGCGACAACTCCGCCTCGAACGCGACGCCGCCGCGCGCCAGCTCGCCAGCCTGGACCAGGGCCGCACCGCCGCACAGGCCGCGCCCGAGCCGGGCAGCGACGCCGCCCTCACGCAGGAAGCCGCCGCGTGGTCCGCCCGCGTCAACCAGCTAAAGCAGACGCTCGTCCAGCACCCCGAGCTCGGCATCCCGGAACTGCAACTGTTGACCGAGGCCGACTGGCTCCTCGCCACCATGAACCGGAATTTTTCCAGCAAGGAAATCACCCAGGCCCTGCTCTTACTCCGCACCCGTGCGAAGGACAGTTTCACCAAGCGCGTGTCCGACGAGGCGAGAAGCTATTTCGCCACCGCCAAAACTTGGCCCACTCAGTTCGATCAACTTGCGCCCCTGCTCACGCCGCCCGTCGATCCCGCGATTCTGGCCCGTTACGATTTTCAAAGTGAAAATGGCCGGCTCATTGTCGCCGAAAAGCTCGCGGGCGCGTTGGACCTCGACCGGCTCGCGCTTTGCGCCTGGGAGGACACCAAAACCAAGCGGGGACTCAGCGGCTTCTACGGTTCCGAAACCGCGCAGGGCCGCTCGGTGCGCGAGGCGGTCCAAGCCTACGCCAAAGTCCACGACGGCGCCCCCGCGACCGATCCGGCGCAACTGTGGCCGTTTCTCTCCCAGTCGCTTGACGCCGCGACGCTCGCGAAACTTTTCCAAGACCTGCCCCTCCCGCTCCAACCGAGGCCGGCCACCGCCACACCATGAACCCGCTCACGCGTTTTCTTCTGCCCACCACGATCACGCTCCTGCTCGTCGCCGGCGCCCTGTGGGCTTCCCGCCTTGCCACCCGCTACCAGAGCCAGCTCCAGGCGCAGCCGGCGACCGTCGCCCGCTGGGAACAGCACATCCAGCAATCGCGCGAACAGCGCGACGCCCTGCTCCGCCGCCTCGACGCCGCCCGCCTGCAACAGGCGATCCCGCCCACGCCGGCCGAGCCGATCGCCGCCGCGCCCGACCTCGCGCAAGCGACCGAGATCGACCGTTGGGTCCGGCAAGCGAAGCAATTGAAACAGACTTTCGCTGACCGGCCGGACCAAAAAATTCCCGAACTCGCCGTGCTGGACGACCGCTACTGGCTCGCCGAAGCCCGCCGGGCGAAACTCGACACCGAGGACAACCTCCAGCGCTCCTTCGCCATCATGCGGAATCAGGCGAAAAGCACTTTCGTGCAATGGATGCTGAACGCCATGAACCGTTACGTGAAGGAAAACCGAGGACAGCTTCCCGCCGACCCCGCGGAACTGGGGCGCTACTTTAATCCGACGCTCGATCCCGCGATGTTCGCGCAATACGAGATGGTGCACTCCGGAAAATTGAGTGATGCGCCCGTTGGCCCAGTCCTGAAATTAAAATCCGTCGTGAATGAAGACTACGACGACCGCATGAGCATCAACCGCCGCGAGGACGCGTCATTGACCTACGGCCAGGACCACAGCCACAACCCCAGTGCACCGCCCGACTCACGCCAACTCGCCGACGAATTCAAGAACGATGCTGAAAACGCCATCCGCGCCTTCATCAAGGCGAACCACGGCACCCTGCCCGTAAACCCAACCCAGCTCGTCCCCTACTTCGATCCGCCAATCAACCCGCTGATGGCCGCAAAATTCAACCACCCCATGAGCGCCGAAGAGCAGAAACGATTCCAAGACGACATGGCCAAAATCAACGCCGGCCATCACCTGCCCAAATAGCGTCTCCGCTTCGCGCGCGTGAAACGCGCGGCGGCCAGCGCTGCCTGCACGATTTGCTGTCGGAATCTCCCGCCGGCGGTGATTAGAAGGTGATGAGCATGACAGACGCTGAATTGCTTCAACGCTACGCCGATGGTGGATCGGAGGCCGCCTTCGCCGAACTCGTGGAGCGGCACCTGAATCTCGTCTATTCGGTGGCGCGGAGGCACGTCCAGTCTTCGTCGCTGGCTGAGGATGTGGCCCAATCCGTCTTCATCGAACTCGCCCGCTGCGCCCGCCGCATCAAACCCGGCACGCCACTCGTCGCGTGGCTGCACCTCGTCAGCCGCCGCACCGCCCTTAACGCCGCCCGCGGCGAAATCCGCCGCCAACTCCGCGAAACCGCCGCCGCTGAAATCGCCGGCAGCGACCTCGCCGAATCCGCCGACATGAAACCAAATTTTTCCGCGTGGGCCGAGGTGGAGCCGTTGCTCGACGAAGCCGTCGAAACCCTCAACGCCACGGACCGCACCGCCATTCTCCTCCGTTTTTTCGAAAACAAATCCCTCCGTGAAATCGGTGCCGCGCTCGGCACCTCGGAAGACGCCGCGCAGAAACGCGTGACCCGCGCCCTCGA